>NZ_JHVK01000046.1 GCF_000620105.1 Microvirgula aerodenitrificans DSM 15089
CAGGGCAGCCTGCACAGCCAGCCTGGCGACATCTGCGGCAGCCCACTGGAAGAGCTCAAACGTTCTGTCGAGAAGTACAACAGCGAGCGCCACCTAGCGCACATCCCGAACGTCGAGCTGGTCAAAGGCGACTTCACCCAGACCGCCGCGCAGTATCTCGAAGCCAATCCGCACACCATCATCTCCCTGCTCTACCTCGACTTCGACCTGTACGAACCAACGAAGAAGGCACTGGAGCTATTTCTGCCCCGAATGCCGAAAGGCGCCATCGTCGCCTTCGACGAGATCAACTGCGAGTCGTTTCCGGGCGAGACGCTGGCCCTGCAGGAGATCGTGGGGATCGGCACGCATGAGATCCGGCGGTTTCCGTTTGAGCCGTGGGTGTCGTATATGGTGCTTTGAGGAGGCTGCGGGCGAAAACAGCAATAGCTGAAGTACGGCATAGCCCCCTACTGCACAGCCTCAGTGCTGTGCAGTAGAGGTGCTACCGTTCATTGGGATTTTTCTTGCGGCATCATCCAGTGGGTACAGACCACGGTTGTCTGGCATGACTGGCACGAAAGGCTACTACTCGGCCTAAGTGGGCGCAGACCAAGTTTGCTCAACAGCAGCTTTGATCCACATAGCAGACTACCCAAGTACGCGACGCATACATATGCTCTCTACAGGCATAATTGCTATGCCATACCACGTAGAGAGCCAGACCATGAGCCAGAGTCCCAAAAATACAACCACCGCCCCCTTGGTAGAAACCAGCAGACTGGCAACCGCATTGGAGGCCTTTGCCACAGAGCGCGACTGGCACCAGTTTCACTCCCCCAAGAATCTCGTGATGGCCCTATCTGGCGAAGTTGGCGAGCTGACCGAAATTTTCCAGTGGATGACCGAAGATGCCTCGCGCACAGCGGGCAGAGATCCTGCGACTGCAGATAAAGTGCGCGAAGAACTTGCCGATGTCCTGCTTTATCTGGTCCGTCTGGCCGACGTACTGGAGGTGGACCTGAACGATGCCGCCACCCAGAAGCTGCAACTCAATGCCGAAAAATATCCGGCAGAGAAGGCTCGCGGTTCCAGTAAAAAATACACAGAGATCTGAATGCAGCCCACAACTCCGACTCATACCCTGATCTACCAGGCAGACAAGCAGCAATTCCTGCTGGATTCCGACAGATACATTGAAGATCTGCTCGAAGCTAGGTACCAAGCCATCGTCGGCAAGAGAGTCAGCAGCCAAGAGAAGGTGTCGTGGAAGAACTCTTTGCAGGAGATGGCTCGGGTATTACGAGACGAGCGCATCCCGGCAACTGCCGGTATCGGCATTGAACTGTTTGCGCCGCAATCGATGAGTCGCATCGACTTCACCCTCAGCGGATTCGATGCCCATGGCCAGAAGACCATCATCATCATCGAGCTCAAGCAGTGGAGTGCGATCAAGCTGACCGACAAAGATGCGGTTGTGCTGACGCAGCTCGGCGGCGGGCTGAACGAAGCGTTGCATCCGTCGTACCAGGCCTGGGCTTACGCCACGCTTTTCGAAGGCTTCAATGAGGCGGTGGCATCCGGAGAGATACGAGTCCTGCCCTGCGCCTTTCTGCACAACTATTCCGAAACAGATAACACCATTCTGGATGAACGCTTCAAGGAGTACACCCAACAGGCCCCCCTCTTCCGCAAAGGTATGGTCGAGCGGGAAAAGTTGCAGTCCTTCCTGAGTCAACACATCCAACAGGGTGACAACCAGTCAGTGCTGCAGCAGCTGATTTCCAGTCGAATTGGCGCCTCCAAGGCACTGGCTGATGCCCTTGCCAAGTTGATGGAGGGCAATCGTGAATTTGCCCTCATCAATGACCAAAAATTGGTCTTTGAAAGCATCAAGAACATTGCGCGTGCAGCCGCCCCCGGCAAGCACAAGGTTGTGATTGTCGAGGGCGGCCCCGGTACGGGCAAGACGCTGATCGCCATCAACCTGCTGGTCAAGCTCCTCAAAACCAGTATGGCTATCAAATACATTTCCAAAAACGCAGCACCGCGCCATGTCTACAAAGCCAAGCTGACCGGCTCCATGAAGCAGACCCGCTTCAACAGCCTGTTTGCTGGCTCTGACAACTTCCATGACATGGAGCAGAACACCTTCGACCTGCTACTCGTTGATGAAGCGCACCGCCTCACTGAGAAGAGCGGTATGTTCAACAACAAGGGCGAAAACCAGATGAAGGAGCTGATCAATGCCGCTAAGTGCACTGTCTTCTTCATCGACGAAGATCAGCGCGTCACTTTCCGCGACATTGGCTCCAAAGAGCAGATCCGACAGTGGGCAGTTGCTAAGGGGGCCGAGGTCCACGAATTTGAATTGACCTCGCAATTCCGCTGCAGCGGCTCGGATGGCTACATGGCCTGGCTCGATAACGTACTCGGCATCCGCGAGACCGCGAACACTCAGCTGGACACCAAAAGCTACGAATTCAAGGTTTTCGACACCCCGGAAGAAATGCATGCCGCTGTCAAGCTAAGAAACAGCGGCAACCGGGCTCGGGTCGTCGCCGGCTATTGCTGGCCATGGAACAGCAAAACCGACACGACACAGATGGATATCGTGATAGGAGATAACTACCAACGGCAGTGGAATCTGGCCAGCAACAGCATGGTCTGGATCATTGCCCCTGACTCTATCGAACAAGTTGGTTGTATCCATACATGCCAGGGACTGGAGGTCGACTACATCGGCGTGATCATCGGCCCAGACCTGATCATTCGGAATGGCAAGGTAGTCACCGATGCAGCCCAGCGCTCCTCAATGGATCAAACCATCAGAGGTTACAAAACACAGGTTAAGAAGCAGCCAGAAGAAACATCCGCCAAGGCAGATCGCATCATCAAAAATACGTATCGCACCCTGATGACTCGTGGACTTAAAGGTTGTTTCCTGTACTGCACCGACCCAGAAACCGCTGTCTATTTCCGAAGCAAACTTATCTAATCAGACCCGAAATAGGCCCCTGAATCGCCCCTAGATTTCTAGATAATTGAATGGCTGCTCCCTGATTTGGAAGCAGCCATTCTTTTCCCTGGTATCGAATGACCGTATTGGCCGAGGTGCGGTCGTGAAACCGCCTCAAATGACTGCTGCTCGGCCAAAGCGGACGATCCATCACTATGGAAAAGAAGTCCGCTGCCGATTCAAAGCAGCCCTCGCACAGGGTAACAAAGAGCGAATGCCTTTCGGCCATCCAGGTCACCCGACATGCGCTGGGCGAGTAGGAGCCTCCAACTTAGTGATCGCCCCAGAAATCCACAATCCCTGTAATACTGCCATTACGGCGCGCAATCTCTGCAGGAGGGACTTGGAAAACGAGCCGGCTTTTTTGCGGTCCCTTGCAAACAATGTCTTCCCACCTCGCCAAGCCGCACTGCGTGAGCCGGTTAACAAATGTGGTCCACTTTGCTGATCCAAGCCGCTGCGTCCAACCCAATCTCTCGCCATCGGCCTCAAGGGTTTCCGTGATGACGATAATAGGCGCGTCTGGACGGTTTACTAATGATTCGATGAAGTAGTTCGCTATGTCCAGCCACTCGTGGTTGGCGACGTGTGCTTCTCGTTCGATAACGCCCACATCTTCGAGGGCCCTGCGAATACTCGGTGTGGTGTCGCAGTAGAAATCTGGCGAGCGGAGCACTTGGATCAACTCGGGGGTGAGATTACGAAGCCGCTTGAGTGTTGTAGTATTTTCCACTTCAAGGTATCCGATGGACGTGCGCCTGAGGTCTACGGTCGGCGCGCCATTAAAAATCAGGAGCTGATTGACGATGGCATTTTGCATTCCCAGTTGTTGACCGCTCCCATTGCTTAGAGTGATGGTCTGGAACTCAAGCCCTGATGCCAAGAGGTGCGGCGGCATACCTTCATCATAATCAAGGAGCGCAGTCCAAAGGATTCCGACATTCTTCTTCCAGTTCGGCGACTCTCTTCTCAACGATAGGAGTGTATCCAAAGTGCGGCTCGCAACCTCGGGATTGTAAGCGACGAACCATTCGATAACCGCCGGATTGATTGCACCCTTGTCAAAAAAGTTAGCGACGTAGGTTTGTTCAACGCGGGTCTCACACAGTCGCTGCAGGGCTAGCGAAAGGAAGCAATCGGAGATCACCTCGTGAGAGAAACCAAACTTGCTATCGCCTGCAATGATTTCACCGGCGGACAGGCCACATAGCGAGCTTAGCCTGCGCCGTAGCCCTGGGCGCTCTTTGTCTATATCGTTGAGCCCTAGGGCAGCGCTGGCACAGAGCTCTAGATCCGACTGCTCCAGTTCACGCTTGCCTTCAAGGTGCATCATCTCAGCGAACTCGCTGAATAGTACCTGAAGCTCCCGCGTAGTAAGGATAGGAACGTTGTTATGGTCCAGAATTTTCGTAGACTCACGTTCAAGGTATTGCTCAACAACGACCTGGAAAATTCCAATCAGCTCTGCGTGTGTGGATTTCCGGCTAATGCACCACGTAGCAAATGCTTTGGCGAAGAAAGGGATAGCCAGTAACTTCCAGTCGCGCTCGCTGAGGCCGGTGAGATCGGCATTTTGCACACCGTAGCTCGCGAGAAAGATTCTGATATTGTCGCGAGTCCACGGCTGGATGTGTGCGACCGTATGTTCCACATTCAGGTCTGTCGTCTCGCTTAGAGACCGTCGATAACGGGTCATGTAGTAGGCTGAGCGCGCAGAGGCGATCAACACGCCACGGCCGCGCAAATCTCGGAACCATCCTTCGAGCGAACCAAGTGGATTGTCGTAGCCGCTGCTGCCTAGGAGTTCGTCGAAGCCGTCAACGACAAGCACGAGTAGGCCGTTTCTGCACAGCGCCTTGGCGCTCTGATTGTTGAGAATGCGGGTGATGCTTAGCGAGGTGTTGATAGCGTCGTCGATGTTGGAGAGGGCACGTCCTGCGGAGCTAACGAACAGATAGAGTGGCACCTCGCTGGTTGAGTCGGCTTCTATCGCGCGGGCCCTTTCGCGGGCGATACTCAGGAGGTACTCGGTCTTGCCCATACCTGCATCGCCAACAACAAAGAACACGGTTGTAAAACTCTTAGAAGGTAGGCAGGCCCCGTCAGCACGCGACAGGAGGTTGATGCCTGCGTGCGAATCTAGGGAATCCGTCTCCTCGACTAGCACAGCGTCAATCTTCGTGCCGGCAATAGGCTGAGCTCTACCTATCTCCGCGACCTGCTTGCGCCTTTCCTGCTCGTCGAGCTCAATGCGTACGCGTCGCGCTAGGACGCCCCAGTTTGAAATTCTGCGCAAGAAGCTAGAGTATCCGACCCAAGTATTGGAATCGGCATCTAGCCACTCATAGCGATTGTCCTGCCCTCGACGGAACTGGTCAGTCCGGTACACATTGCCCTGGCTGGTAGCCTGCGTCCAGGTGACGAAGACAACTCCCGCATACTGCTCTTCCCCAAAGTCATAAGGTGGAGATGAATGGTCTTCTGAGAAGCCCGCTATATCCCGCGTGATCTCATACACGAACTGGCCAAAATGCCGAGCTGTTGGATCTTTGTCCAAGAAGCTATCCCGGAACGCCAGAGTGTTCTCAGGGAGCTGGTTGCGGTAGGCCCCAATCTCTGGGCATAAGTAGTACACGCCGTCGTAGTCGAAGGTCGCATAGATGCCGATCACGCCTTGTGCCAAGTTGACGTCCCAGACAGGGCAGAGCTCTTGCACGTCTTCTCCACACAAAGCTTTAATGGACTTTGTGCTCGCCGTGTATGTGAACTTATCCAACTGCGTCTCCAAGCGATCCGCGATCGCTATGGAAAACTCGCGCAACGCATCGCAGATCGCCGCGGCTGGTTTGTCGTCAACGGGAATCGGATTGCCATGAGAAAGCTCATCTCGAATGGTCTTAAAGCTCTTACCATCGTGAATGTTTCTCGCAAACTCCCCGAGGAATCCTGCGGCGAACTCCATCCATCCGACAACAATTGGATCTTGGCTGGTGCTCCATCTCCTGGCGAGCCGGATCCCGCTTAGCATCCCCCCCACGCCAGGTGTGTCACCGAGCTTGATAGGTGCTGTAGTACGGACACTGTAGGCTGCCAGCAGGGTCAACGCGACTTTTATGTGAAAGTCCACGAGAGCGGCATACTCGCGGGCGTCCGAGGGAGACTGGGTCAGACGCTTTCTGTATGGCTCTGAATAGTTGCGAATGAGTTCTGATAGCTTGCCTTGCATGAATATCCCCGTGTCGGTTGTGCACCGCGCAGCAAATGTTACGATAACCTACTACGTAGTTTATGACATTTCAGAGTGATTCTGGACTGCCCCGGCTCCAGTAGGCATTCCTGCCCAATGATTTGAGCATAGGAGGATGTCCGTGAGTACGCAGCGTTTTACCCCAGAATTCAAAGAGGAAGCCGTCAAACAAGTCACTGAACGGGGCTACTCCGTCGCCGAGGTTGCCGCCCGGCTTGGGGTCTCCAGCCACAGCCTGTACAAGTGGGTGAAGGCGGTTACCCCTGACAATAGTGAGAAGCAAGCCGCCGAACTGATCGAGGCCAAGAGCGAGATTCTTCGCCTGAAAGCGCAACTGCGCCGTACCGAAGAAGAGCGAGATATTCTAAAAAAAGCCGCGCGGTACTTTGCCAGGGAGTCCGAGTGAAGTACCGCTTCATGAACGAGCATCGGCATACCTGGTCGCTGGTCACCATGTGTCGTTTGCTGCAGGTAGCACGTGCCGGATTCTACAAATGGCTGCACCAACCAGAGTCGGATCGGGCCAAAGAAGATGCCCGCTTGCTCTCCCTGATTCGTGATTCCTGGCGT
>NZ_JHVK01000047.1 GCF_000620105.1 Microvirgula aerodenitrificans DSM 15089
TCGTCCAGCACGTCATGGAAGAACAGGCGGGCTTCGTCAGCAGAGATCGGACGCCGACTCAGCGCCTTGATCTGACCAATAAACGCCTCCCAGCCGGACAGACCAATGCCGAGCGCTTCCTTGACCTGACGCGGATCGAACACGGTCGAGTGCGGGACCTTGACCGCACCGCTGCGCTCACCCACTGCCATCTGCAGCGTGTTGTTGCACACGACCCGGACCGAGGTGAACTGAGCGGTGGTGCACAAAGTGCCATCGCAACTGGTTGCCAGCAGCAGATAGGCTTTGACCCGATCACCCCCTTTGAGCACGGTCTCCTGTCCGGTACGTGCCAGTGCCCACAGCTTGCGCCCGCCTTTCAGCACCCCGGCGGTTTCCAGCTCGAAGCCGCCGGCCGAGACCAGGTCGTTATAGAAGTGCAGCACATCCTGCGGTTGCACCACCTTGTAGCGTTTGGACACCACTGACAACGGCGCCAGGGTGTCGGAGCGGTACAGCACCTTGCTGTCCGGATAAGGGCGCAACAGCGGCTCGCCGCCCGCGATTTCAAACAGCACATCGCTGTGCTCGATGGTCCAGTCCATGCCGGCTTCACGTTGCCAGACATCCAGCGGTTGCTGGGCGGACAGTGGATTGCCGAGGCCGTGCCAGGGGACTTGGCCGACGTAGGCCATGGTTTCGATGAGATGAGACATATCAGACTCCCGGAAAAATGCCCTGGTGGTGAGCCAGGGCGGGTGGCAGAGGGCAGTGACGGGGTGTCTCTGCCTGTTACCGGGTGGGTGATATGTGGGTGAAAAATCTTTGGATGAACAGCCTACAGGTGGTGCGATGGGACCGCTGACGGCGGTCTGTATGTTGGAGATCGTTGCATGGTGCGTTTCTTCATGACCGTTTCTTGGCCGAAGCGGCCAGCCAAAGCAGCCACCGATGAAGTCCGTTCAAGGCTAACCGCCGAATTTCACCAGTGCCGGCTTTATGGTACCTCTGCTATTCAATCCATCATGTAAATGACCATCTGTCCGGCATCGGTCTTCCTCTTCGGCTCTGTCCGGTAGCCCAGTTCCGATCCTGAATTTCAGCCTTTAACTTAAGAGGCAGGCTTGCATAGACCGAAGAAGGCGACGCCCTCATATGCTTGCGGTAAAGTTACCGGCCTGTATATTTATACGGCATGCGTTCCTGTGTGACGCTCAGCTGCTGCCTCGCCTTGTTGTCGGGCGGGGACAGTGCTGTCCTATGCTGCATGCGTCTATCGGATGTCGTGCACGTTCGGAACGGGATACAGAATGCGCGCTCAATCTGAGGAGATCAAAACAAAAACCATGGACATCATCCATGATAAGGCGCCGCGGGAAACTGTTGGTCGGGACACCATGATGCGGTTCCGGATGCAGTTTCAAGCAGCTGCATTCGCAGCGCTCGAAATTCTGAGCGGCAAGGAGGTCGATCGCATCTACTGCGACTACCATGACGATTTTGTCGTGCGCAGAACCGTTGCTGGTGTAGTCGAGTTCCACTTCTTTCAGGTTAAGACCAAAGGCAAGGCCAACCAGCAATGGGACATTAATGAGGTCTTTGCTCTGAAGAAGACGGGGACGCTCAACACGGCAGAGAAGTTGGAGGCGATTCGAAGCAGCATCGCTGGCAAGCTTTTCTTGCATACGATTGAGTTTGGCGACCAGTGTCGGCAGGTCACAGTCCTCAGCAACGTGCACTTCAAAGACGAAGTGCATAACCTTGTCACGGACCTAGCTGCTGGTACGTCCAGCAAGAAGTACGCCCGTCAGCTCATCGAGAAGTTCGCGGCCATCGTTTCGCCCGACGTATCACTGTCACTTGAGCAGGTTGAAGCTGCTCGAAGAAAGCTGTCCCTGCTGCCCAATGTTCAGTACATCGGGGACACCCTTGAAGCCTTCGGTGTTGCTGCGCATAGCGCCATCTGGAAACACTCCGAGATCGATCTGCATCAGCACGAGGTTGAGCGGATCGCCAGAAGCCTGGTGATGCTTGTCGAGGAGAAGTCCTGTGCCCCGATTAGTGGTCTGTCCAAGACGGGCATCGATTTGGCGACTGGCGTCGGTTTGGAGGACTTGCTTCGGGTTCTGAGCATCTCTACCCAAGTCTATCTGACGCTATTGGAAGGCGGAGACTCCGCGGCAATCAAGACCGCGTCAATCCTCCAGCGGAAGCTGAAGGAAGCTGGTACCTCTGACGCCATGATTGAGTGGGCCTCTCGTGCGAAGGTCTCCTGGGACGTCTGGATGAGAAATGCACGCCATACTTTTCCCGACTTCACCTTGAACGTGCTGCTCGAGGAAATCGATAAGAAGTGCAAGACTTGGCTGCTGGGGGGGGGGCTCCTCGCAGACTTGGAGAAATGTATCCAAGAGCTCTTGGAATCCCCCGCTGGGAAGCAGTTCCCGGCGCTCGACATTGACCTGCTGTTCGGCGCGCTTTGTGCCGCCATCGTTAGGAGGGCAACGCGATGAGCTCCACCGAGTTCTTCAGTGAAGCCAAGCGTCTCAGCCTCAAGCTGAACCTTTCTGGCGAAGGACCTTCGCCGATGCACACGCTAGACAACGAGGCTCTGTTCCAGCTGCCGCTGCTGGCCATGACAATTTTGGCAATCTCGAAGGGGCACTCAAAGCCTGAGCTGCCTGAGATTGGTCAACTGGTTGGAGAGTGCCTGGAGCGGACCGTGGCTGGCTTCAAGGGCTCGTCGCAGGACATTGGTTGGTCCGGCAACCTACGCATTAAGACCATCAAAGCCTTAACGTTCTTGGAGTCGACCGGGTACGTCACTATCGACAAAGTGACACGCAAAATCTCAGCTACCAACCTCGGTAAGAGGGTCTATACAGGCGCTGTTGAAGGAGAGAGTCTTCTGGCTCACTCCATGAGAACCATTGAGCTCAGCTACCAGTACATCAGGGATGAGGCTCGAGTCAGAGGGGAAGTGAATTGAGGCTGAAGTCACTGCAGGTCGAACCCCTGGGAGAAGGAGGATGGGAAAGCCCGCTCCTGGAGTTTGGGCATCGGACTACGATGCTCTTCGCAGCGAACGGCAGTGGGAAGTCGCCTATTGTGCGTATGCTTGCTTCCGCACTGGGGTTTCCCAACAACTTCCGAGCGGAAATTCTTGAGAGATGCAACGCCGTCGTTTTGCATGCCGAATCGGACGGAAAGCCACTCACTATCCGTCGTGCTCTTGGGGAGAAGAACGAGCTCTTCTATGCCACGATTGACTTCGATGGTGAGCAAACTGAGTACCATACGGAGGCATCCTTCTCGGCCGCGCTTTTCCAACTGCTTGGGCTGAGGCCACCACGACTGGTGTCGACCAAAGGAGGGGAGACGAAGCCCTATATCGCTACCCTGCTGCCCCTCTTCTACTTGATCCAGGGCCACGGGTACTCGGCTGCCTATCGTGCCCCTAGCTCGTTCATCACGGACCAGTTCGCGGAGATGGTGAGGTTCGCTTTCGGCCTGAATCCCAAGCACTCGTTCGAGGTCAAAAAGTCGCTCATCGAAGAGAAGAGTGCTCTGGAGGCGCAGACCCGCATGATCGTCGCTGCGCAGCGTGTGCTCGAGTACCAGAGTCGCGGTGTAGATGACAGCGATGCAAACCAGGCCGCGCTGCAACGGAGCTGTGAGAATCTGACACAGCAGATCGACGGACTTCGAGTATCTGTGGACGCTAAAGGCACCGCGAGCTCGGCATTGATAGAGCTCCTGCGCCGGAAGGACGTACAAATCCGAGCGCGCCAGCTAGAGCTTTTCGAACTACGGAATCGCGTCGCAGGCATCGAAACTATCCGCGCGGAGATTGACGGCGAAGTCAAGACTCTCAGCTTGAACGAAGAGGCTCGCGGTGTGTTTACGTCGTTCCAAGAAATCTGCAGTGCCCCTAACTGTCGGCTGTTTCTCGGAAGCGCCGAGTCGTACGGAAAAAACCTGCTGTACCTCAAGGATCAAATCAAGGACCTTGAACGGAACAGTCAACGTGCTGAAATTCGTGTTGAGCAGTTGGAGGAGCGGCTTGAGGAGCTAGGTACGGAGCGCCAGACACTCGTCGAAAACCTCGGGGCCCCCAGTACTTCCGGTGTTGACCAGTTAGTGACAGCCGTGCAGGACCTGACTAAAGAACTTGTCGGCGCTCAGGGCGAACTGACCCGAATCTCTGGGCTGAAGGAAGAGCGCTCGAAACTCTTCAAACTGGAGCGAGAAAGGGACCGGATTCAGGACCGTATTGAAGGGCTCACGAACACAGGAAGGGCTGACCACGCGTTCAACGACCTCCGACGGAAATTGCGAGAGCTGACCGTTAAATGGATGGACATGTTGGATACGACCAGCGTGTCGAGGAACGTAGACATCGACTTGAACCTGCGTTTCACCTTCGGGGGAGAAACCCTCGAGACCATTGGCAGCGGTGGTACCAGTAGCACCACTGGTCGGCTAGTCCTCGCCATTCACGCAGCGCTGTTGGAGGCCTACCTTGCCGACAAAACTCGTCCGTTCCGATTCCTGATTTTGGATACGCCGAAGCAGGACGAGCTCCACACGGCTGACTTGGCAAGTTACCTGACAGAGCTCGAGAAGATGTGCGAGGCGAACGATGCGCAGCTTCTCTTCTCCTCCACTGAGTACGACCATCCAACTGCGAAGCAGGACAAGCGTTGGCTTCCGAAGTACCGCGGGCCGGAAAAGCCGATGTATCTCGGGAAGAAGACCGACCTGTTACCCAACAGTGAGATTGGACCCGCCCCTGACGACTGGGCTTGAGGTCTGGAGTTCGGTGAGGAACCAATGGGCGGTGATGTCCACGGTGGAGATTGTGAAGGTGCTAGCGTGGTCTGCGGCGGTGCTGATGATTACCTTGGAGCTCCGTGCTCGAATCTCGGAGCCTTGAGACCATCACGACTACGCGGAATCAGCTTGCCTATTGAGTGGAAAACCTCGCAAAGTCCTTCGGGTCCTATGTTGGCGTCCTAATCGCCCAGAGACGGTCGGCGCGCCGAACCGCCTCTTTCAGAAGGGCGAGAGTTTTGTTATCAATCAGGATGTGGTTGCGAGCGGGAAGAGTCTGGCTAAGCACACGTACGATGGAGCATGCAGGCCATCAACTCCTGCTGCAACCAAACGCATGCTGCCCATCCCCGTAGCCCTTGGTCTCTGCCTTGCAGAGGTAGCTGGCCCGATGAAAGAACGCTTCCAGCCCCTCTGTATCGCCCCTACGCAGTCGATACGTTGAGTTGTCAGGCACATGGACCAGTCCCGTCACATCTTCATCGGGAAGTCTGAGGGCGCTGGCCCAGGCGGACTGAATACGGCTGTAGGTGTTCTCCTGGCCAGAGCCGATGCGCCCAAAGGAGAAGTAGGCATCCTGGTTGAGAAAGAGCACGCAGTGGTAGTGCGGCTTCCCGGTAAGGCCAAGCTCCCGGGCCCATACGTAGCGGACACTGGTGTGATGGACCTTGCCATAGCTCTGATGGGACCGTTCCCGGTCATTAGCAATCTTCGCTTTCAGTGAGTCAATGAAACGTGGCATCACTTGATTGGTGAACTCCCAAAGGGGGAAGAGCTCTTCCTCCGGGAGCCGAAGATCAAACCGCAAGGCAAGGGTCCTTGGGTGCTCGTCCAAGGCACGCAGTAATGTGTCATGGAGCCGGCCTAGGTACTCCTGAATGAACGGAGCATGCCTGCTCATGACAGGGAGCCCACAAAAGCTGTCTGCGTGATGCAAGTGAAGGTTTGTGTTGACGCCATGGCGCCGTGCTTTGGTAGAGGGAGGCATTTCGAGATCATCCTGTTGGTCGATGCATAGACACAGCAGGAGATGTATTTTTTTACTCCCCAGGAGAAGGGACTCAGGGTGGAAGGTCTCTTGCAGTCATCCATGTTTCCCATGGGATTGACCAGGCAAGGCGTTCTTGTGGCACTGGACTTGCCCCCGTACCTCAAGACACCCGTTCCCTCCTCAGGCCATGCTCACGCATGACCCGGTAGCCCCGCTTCTGACCGCCTTCACTGTAAGCGCCCGGGCAACCCATCTTGAGGCCATGTTCAGTCCTGCTTAGTGTCCACCTCTTTTTGGTGGACACCATGCCGAAGACCGAACTCCCCACGTTGCGCCAGCGACGCTCTTATCCCAAACCCCTCAAGGCGCAGATCGTTGCCGAGTGTGCCCAGCCCGGCGCCTCGATTGCCGCGGTAGCGCTGTCACACGGTGTCAACGCCAATCTGCT
>NZ_JHVK01000048.1 GCF_000620105.1 Microvirgula aerodenitrificans DSM 15089
GTGACCTACTTTCGCATGGGCAAGTGCCACACTATCATCGGCGCAAAGCAGTTTCACGGTCCTGTTCGGGATGGGAAGGGGTGGTTCCCGCTCGCTATGGCCGCCAGGGTAAAAGGTTGGTCGCCGGGACTTATCCCAACAACCAGAAACAGAAGAAGCAACAACTTCAAGTCAGATTTTGCGTATCGCTCGCTCACACAGCCGAATGTCTCGACTTATAGGATCAAGCCGCACGGGCAATTAGTATCGGTTAGCTTAACGCATTACTGCGCTTCCACACCCGACCTATCAACGTCCTGGTCTCGAACGACCCTTCAGGGGAATCAAGTTCCCTGGGAAGTCTCATCTTGAGGCAAGTTTCGCGCTTAGATGCTTTCAGCGCTTATCTTTTCCGCATATAGCTACCCGGCGATGCGACTGGCGTCACAACCGGTACACCAGAGATGCGTCCACTCCGGTCCTCTCGTACTAGGAGCAGCCCCCCTCAAACTTCCAACGCCCACTGCAGATAGGGACCAAACTGTCTCACGACGTTTTAAACCCAGCTCACGTACCACTTTAAATGGCGAACAGCCATACCCTTGGGACCGGCTACAGCCCCAGGATGTGATGAGCCGACATCGAGGTGCCAAACTCCGCCGTCGATATGAACTCTTGGGCGGAATCAGCCTGTTATCCCCGGAGTACCTTTTATCCGTTGAGCGATGGCCCTTCCATTCAGAACCACCGGATCACTATGTCCTGCTTTCGCACCTGCTCGACTTGTCGGTCTCGCAGTTAAGCCATCTTTTGCCATTGCACTATCAGTACGATGTCCGACCGTACCTAGATGACCTTCGAACTCCTCCGTTACTCTTTGGGAGGAGACCGCCCCAGTCAAACTGCCTACCATACACGGTCCCCGATCCGGATTACGGACCAAGGTTAGAACCTCAAACACACCAGGGTGGTATTTCAAGGGCGGCTCCACTGAAACTAGCGTTCCAGCTTCATAGCCTCCCACCTATCCTACACAAGTCTGTTCAAAGTCCAATGTAAAGCTACAGTAAAGGTTCACGGGGTCTTTCCGTCTAGCAGCGGGGAGATTGCATCTTCACAAACATTTCAACTTCGCTGAGTCTCGGGTTGAGACAGTGTGGCCATCGTTACGCCATTCGTGCGGGTCGGAACTTACCCGACAAGGAATTTCGCTACCTTAGGACCGTTATAGTTACGGCCGCCGTTTACCGGGGCTTCGATCAAGAGCTTGCACCCCATCACTTAACCTTCCGGCACCGGGCAGGCGTCACTCCGTATACGTCCACTTTCGTGTTGGCACAGAGCTGTGTTTTTATTAAACAGTCGCAGCCACCTATTCTCTGCGACCCCTTTCAGCTCCCTCCGCAGGGAGTTCACCTAATAGGGGCACACCTTCTCCCGAAGTTACGGTGTCAATTTGCCGAGTTCCTTAACCCGAGTTCTCTCAAGCGCCTTGGTATTCTCTACCTACCCACCTGTGTCGGTTTGCGGTACGGTCAATTGTGAACTGAAGCTTAGAGGCTTTTCCTGGAAGCTTGGGATTACTCACTTCAGGTCCGTAGACCCTCGTTATCACGCCTCAGCATTGGTTCGCCGGATTTGCCTGACGATCCTGCCTACACGCTTGAACCAACTATTCCAACAGTTGGCTGAGCTACCCTTCTCCGTCCCCCCATCGCATTCACAACTGGTACGGGAATTTTAACCCGTTTCCCATCGACTACGCTTTTCAGCCTCGCCTTAGGGGCCGACTCACCCTACGCCGATGAACGTTGCGTAGGAAACCTTGGGTTTTCGGCGAGCGGGAATTTCACCCGCTTTATCGCTACTCATGTCAGCATTCGCACTTCTGATACCTCCAGCATCCTTCTCAAGACACCTTCACAGGCCTACAGAACGCTCTCCTACCATATGTACTAAAGTACATATCCGCAGCTTCGGTTATATGCTTGAGCCCCGTTACATCTTCCGCGCAGGACGACTCGACCAGTGAGCTATTACGCTTTCTTTAAATGATGGCTGCTTCTAAGCCAACATCCTGGCTGTCTATGCCTTCCCACCTCGTTTACCACTTAGCATATCATTTGGGACCTTAGCTGGCGGTCTGGGTTGTTTCCCTCTTGACAATGGACGTTAGCACCCACTGTCTGTCTCCCAGGCTCATACTTGACGGTATTCGGAGTTTGCCATGGGTTGGTAAATCGCAATGATCCCCTAGCCATAACAGTGCTCTACCCCCGTCAGTAATACCTGAGGCACTACCTAAATAGTTTTCGGAGAGAACCAGCTATTTCCGGATTTGTTTAGCCTTTCACCCCTATCCACAGCTCATCCCCTAATTTTGCAACATTAGTGGGTTCGGACCTCCAGTGCGTGTTACCGCACCTTCATCCTGGCCATGGATAGATCATCCGGTTTCGGGTCTACACCCAGCAACTAAACGCCCTGTTCGGACTCGCTTTCGCTTCGCCTCCCCTATCCGGTTAAGCTCGCTACTGAATGTAAGTCGCTGACCCATTATACAAAAGGTACGCAGTCACCCCACGAAGGGGCTCCCACTGTTTGTATGCATCCGGTTTCAGGTTCTATTTCACTCCCCTCCCGGGGTTCTTTTCGCCTTTCCCTCACGGTACTGGTTCACTATCGGTCGATCACGAGTATTTAGCCTTGGAGGATGGTCCCCCCATCTTCAAACAGGATTTCACGTGTCCCGCCCTACTTTTCGTACGCTTAGTATCACGAGTGTGTTTTCGAATACGGGGCTATCACCCATTATCGCTGGCCTTTCCAGACCATTCTTCTAACACTCCCGCTATCACGTACAGGCTCTTCCGCGTTCGCTCGCCACTACTTGCGGAATCTCGGTTGATTTCTTTTCCTCCGGCTACTTAGATGTTTCAGTTCGCCGGGTTCGCTCCTCTGTACCTATGTATTCAGTACAGGGTGACCCCTAAGGGCCGGGTTTCCCCATTCGGACATCGTGGGATCAATGCTCCATTGCCAACTCCCCCACGCTTTTCGCAGGCTTGCACGTCCTTCATCGCCTGTGATCGCCAAGGCATCCACCAGATGCACTTAGTCGCTTGATCCTATAAGTGGAAACACTTACAGGTGTTTGCGAATACATGATTTCTGCGACTTACAGTAATCATGTCGATACAATCTGACCCGATTAAACACTTTGCAACCTGGCTGTTACCCCAGACTGCATCGTCTTCTCGTTGTCACTTCTTCCGTTTTGTTAAAGATC
>NZ_JHVK01000049.1 GCF_000620105.1 Microvirgula aerodenitrificans DSM 15089
GCGAACGAAAGGCGGCGCCATTGTCCGTCAGCAATCGTTTCACTTTCACGCCCAACCTAGCGTAGTAGGCCACCGCATTGTGCAGGAACAGGACGACCTGTTCTCTCTTCTGGTACTCCCAACCCTTGACGTTTCACCCGCGAGTCTCGGCTATGGTCTAAGAACGATGCGGTAGGCCTCTGACACATCGTTCCACGCATCCGTGACATCTCTAAGCAAGACATTCTTTACGGGCGTATCAAAGCCTGCAGCGGGCAGCACCGCGAGCAGTTCTCCTGCTCCAGCGATCAGTTCCGACATCGACAAACTACCAATGCCACTGCCAATAATTTCCAGACCCGAACTCCGGAATGCATGTGCGGCAAGAGGTATCGACTCTCCTGCAATCGAGCCCAACTGCACGTAGCGAAGCCGTGGCTCTCCACTACGAGAACCACGCCCATGCGTGGCCGCCGCGATGACACGGCTGGCGGGCTCGCCCCAGAGGTAGTCCAGCACCACGTCCACCCCGCGCGAGAACGCCTCTCGCAGCGCCGTATCAGCGTGCTCATCCAAGGCGATCTTCTCGACCACTGGGGGAAAAGACGCAAGCTTGGCCAAATTGCGCCCCGTGACAATTATCCTGTCAGCCCCCAGATGGAGTGCTATCTGGACGGCCAGGCTGCCTGCCGAGCCAGTGGCGCCATTAATGAGCACCGTTTCACCGTGCAAGAATTTGGCACGGCGGGTCAGAGCGACCCACGAAGACAGTCCAGCGGTGACGACTGCCGCTGCCCGCCCATCTTCCACTCCTTCCGGCACGGGAACCGTCGCGGCTGTGGCAACCAGCGATTTCTCCGCCATGGAGCCAAAAGGAGGCGTAGGAAACATGAAATACACCCGCTCCCCCTTGGAGTTTAAACCCACGCCATCAATGCCAGGCACGAAGCCTTGCACCGCCAACGCCTTGGCCGCAGTGTAGTGCTTTCCGGCAGCCAAGCTCTTCACTATGGGGCTAATCGGCGCAGCCAGCACCCTGACGACTGTATGCCCCTCTGTTTCACAAGGCTCTTCATAGCGTCCGAAGACGGGAGCGGTATCGAAAGAATAAACGACTGCTGCATGCATGTTGGGATCTCTTCGTTAGAAGTCCGTCCGGATGACGCCGAAGACAAGGACTTTAGTTGTGCAATGCGACAGGAAACTTCTCGGTACGCACGTCAGCCGCGTTCACTCCAGCATTAGCGTCATCCCATCGCCTGTTCAGTCTTAGCAAGGCGATGTTCATGCGCCAGCGGCCAGTTCGGGTGCCGGCACTACATAGAGCGCGGTAGCGAACTCTCCAACCTTTGCCTTGGACGCCAGGATCAATGCTGCCGGGATAAGCATCAACAGACCATTTACAGCGTTGAAGGGCATGCGTTTGAGCTTGACGCCGACGTTTCCTTATTGTTTGAGAATCCGCCTATGGCGAGCATGACACCTGCGTACATGGCCTATCCGGCGACTGCCAGAATTCTGAATAAAAGTTGAATTAACTCCTCCTGCCGTGATCCAGCGTCAGGGGGTAAAGCCAGACAGGTGTGGCCTCGGGCCGAGCTAGCGCTGAATCGGAAACTTGTCTCCCAAGGGCTTAATGAGAGACACGGGGAGTTCGATCCGTTAGTGTGATGCTGACGGGCCAGTCTTCCGCTCCAGGGCCATGAACCTGTGACATGGCCGATAGAACGCGGATGGCCGCATCCAGATCGGCGGCACTGAACCCTGCAGCAATCTCCCGCACATGCGTCTCCCACCGTTCGGCCAAGGCTTCATAGTTCGCTTGCCCCTTCTTGGTCAACGTATACAGGGGCGAACGCTTGTGTGTCGGATTGGGCTGGGGCTGGATGATTCCCTCATCGACAAGCAGGTTAATCTGCTTTAAAACACCTTGCCGGGTGACACCCATCGTCGCGGCAATCTGCGGGATGTTCGGCGGTTGCGGGGCTATCGAAATGGCACCAAGGACCTGCCAGCGCGCACTGGTCAATCCGTGCCGCAGTGAGAAGTGATTGCCCCACTCAATGAGCTGGCCGTTCAATTTGAAAACGGATAACGCAATGCTGGTCAATTTGTCTGCTTTAGTCGCATTCATATGCACTCCAATAATTAAAAATCAGCTTACCTCATTGGTAACAGGTTGTCATGTTTGTGAGTGAGCTAGTTGTGGAGTTGCAAGAGGTTGTATCGATCTTGTGCCAGTCTGGAGATCGGAGTGGACTTGCCCCCGTACCTCAGGACACCCGTTCCCGCCTCAGGTTGAAGGAATCGCCAGCCGTCGGAACTCTCGGGGGGACCGGTAGCCTAGCGCGCTATGTGGGTGGTGCTCGTTGTAATGGGCAAAGGCCTGCGCCAGGTTCGCCAGTGCGGTTTTCCCGTCCGGCTTTGGCATGAAGGCGAT
>NZ_JHVK01000050.1 GCF_000620105.1 Microvirgula aerodenitrificans DSM 15089
CAATCCAGATTTTCCCATCCACCGACAGGCACACGTCGCGACCAGCCTGCCGGGGCTTGACCTGCTTCCACGCAGGCCTGCTTAACCAAGCGGCTCATCCTCAATGAGGAAGAATCCTGCCGGGAACAGGCTTTTTAGTTCAGCGCGACGCTTTGAAAAAACCGAAAAATCGCTCACGATGTCTTGAATATTTTCAGTCACCCTGACCAAATAGCCATTGCCCATTTTTTCAACAGGAAACCCTGCTGCCGATATTCGTTCAGGATCTACCGCCTCAGCAAATTCATCACCATAAAACATGGCCCAGCCAATATTCGGCACATCCGGATTGAGTGCCTCATTAAATATCCCAAGCTGGAAGCTATCGTATTTTTTATCCGAACCAAGCTCTGGCTTGCTAAACAGGTGAAGCATTCCAAGTTGCGGCGGAAAAATTTCGCACCATGTTTTAAAAAGAAGATACCAGTCAATGTTTTCATTACAAGCCGAAGTCAAACAAATAGAGCCAGGAACAGTTTTCCCATAAAAGTCGCGAAATGTGTGACAAACATCCCCCGTGCACTTGGTATTTTTCTTCCTCCTCCACGCAAAATCCTGATGGAAATCAGAAAGCGCCCCATTGAAACGTATGGTTGCTTTCTCAGCCCAAAGAGTTTCGGCCGTAGATTTATTTACAAACGGCTCAGTAACCTTATCGGCGTTATGTGACACATACTCTGGCATGAGCGCTCCATCATTTATAGCCAATGAGTCAACAAGCCGCTCGCCAACACACCATCCAATTGTTTCAGCCCTGGTATTTATTGTAATAATTACATATGATTTCATAATTTTTCAGAATTTCGTTAAATCACCAGTTTTTGGATTGTACCTGTAAACATCTCCACCAGTCCTTCTCACCTTCCTTATTATTTTCATAGAAACATTAATAGTCCTTGGACTTACAACAATATTTAAAGGTTGCCCAGTATCACGTGCAATTTGAATCTGAGTTCGCAACTGATTAGACATGGAAAGCCTCTGTACATTTTTAACCTCCAGCATACCGCCGACGTTTTTCCCCCACAAGTCAGGAATCGTTGTGGCCTGCGCGCCATTAGGAAGCCGCGTAGTCAATACTCAACCGCTTTATGAAGCCGCTCCCAGTGAACCGGGGTTGTTGAATAAGGAATAGCAACATGTAGCTCCCGACCCACGATCATATACTGTGTCAACAGTGAACCACTACAGGCATGCCTTTAAAATTCCAACATCACATCAATATTCTTCTCTAACTAATAATAAACCTGATCCGTATTATTAACCTTGGCTTTTGCTTTTGTATCCAGCGCTTTAGCACTAATAGCAACCTTCGTCTTCCTGCCCCCTTAGTCAGTCCGTGCCCCCTCGGGCTCGCCCCTAGCCCAACCAGAACGACTTATGGCCCCTCCCATGTCAACTCGCATCTAAGAGCAAGAGGGACTATCGAAAAAAGCTCCTTAATATATATTAAATTTTGATTGTAATTTGGAGATATATTCTCATTACAATTTTCAAAATAAACCCTTGCCTGATTATTTAAAAACCATATATCTTGCATTTCAAAACCAGGCTCTTTCAAGGCGCCAGCCAAATTATGTATTAGTTCAACATCATAATAACAAGACCTGTCATTAGCTCTTTCCTTTTTGCTCCATGTTTGAACACACCTCACATAAGGCAGAATAAGCTCTAACATTTTTATATATATATCAAATTTGCACAATTATGCCATTTCCTTACGAAATAATATTTAAACTATTTTCTTACCGGCACAGGTTTTGATCCAGAAATTGATTTCCCCACCTTAGTCCACACGCCATTTTCAATCAATTTTTTGATATAAGATACGTCACCTGTATCTTTATAAATGTCTTGCGCTGCAACCATACGATGGTTTCCTTCTGATATATAGTAACGCCCCTTATCATCCACATAATCTGCTATGCGCCCCCTTGGGACCATGAACTGATACTCTCCTTTTAACATATCAATTTTTACTCTATCAACTTCTAAAGGATTTCTTAAACCAGTCTGCATGCTTCTTATAGAAAACCCAATCCCATCATCCGAAAAATTTATTACAAAATTTCTTGCCAGCTTTACAAGCTCTTTCCCCGCATTGCCCAGCGACGCCAGCGCCAACTGGTTTTCCGGGTCCCCAACAAAGGCGACGAAACTCATCCAGCCCGGGGTTGTGGCATCTATCCTTGCGAGGTCTTTTTCATTCTCACGCAGTACAAAGGCCCTGACATCCACTGCCATCGAGCAGAACAGCTGCTCCAG
>NZ_JHVK01000051.1 GCF_000620105.1 Microvirgula aerodenitrificans DSM 15089
ATCGCCTTCATGCCAAAGCCGGACGGGAAAACCGCACTGGCGAACCTGGCGCAGGCCTTTGCCCATTACAACGAGCACCACCCACATAGCGCGCTGGGCTACCGGTCCCCCCGGGAGTTCCGACGGCTGGCGATTCCTTCAACCTGAGGCGGGAACGGGTGTCCTAAGGTACGGGGGCAAGTCCAGTGGTTGGAACACCTACACTGTCAACGCTTTGATACATTCGCGCTGTACGCCTTGTGACGGGATGGACGAGTCTATGCTGGGGAAATTTTCCTGGAAGACGTTCTTCAAGAGCTGATCCATCTCAATGGATAGCCCCCGTAGCCAATCGTGCTTCTCTGGGGCATCAAAAATTATGCGGCTTCCATCAGGAACCCACAGCCTGCCGGCAGCCCCCGGATCCTGATAAAGGGCATCGAGGTGACGCTGCGTCTCTGCTAAAACCGCGAGATCACTGTACCGGCCCAGCAGCAACGCGTTCATGTTTGCGTGGTACATGATGGCGGCAATGTCATAGCTGGAGAGCTGGATATCGCGATCAGAGTCAGCCTTGACGTTTTTGCAAAGGCGAATTGCTTTACGCAAGCCTCCGCCGATGTTGTCACATCGGCTACCTACACGCTCGATGTGAAGGAATGGCAGGTTGTCGATCGTCTCGCCAGTCTGCTTGTTGTAGATCGTTACTGTGCGATCGGCCTGTCGGCCGCTCGCCTGATACTCCTTGGTGTCATACCAGTGGGCAGGCACCACGTCGACGGAGCGCGGCAGCGACCCTCCCGACACCTTGACCGCTTTAGCACCAGTTTTGTCGACCTTGGCGGCTGGAAACGCATCATCAAGGTCCGACTCAATCTGCAGCCTAAGACTGCTCAGAACGCCGCCCGAAGTCCGTTGTGTAGGGTATTTGTATGCACCCTGCAGAGCCTGCGCACCCGTAGGGTCGTACGTGAAGAAATCCTTCGTAATGGCCAACACGTCAACGTCGCTAACCCGCTTGATGTGAACGTCCAGAGGTACAGAACCCTGCAGCTTGAATTCGGCATTGATACCCGCTTTGATGAGCCGGTCACGCAATTGACTAGCTACCCGCTCACCAGTCTGTTCGCTAACCTCGGTGTACTTCTTCCCAACGGCCTGCATGGCACCGATGGCGTACCGAGTCCAGCGCTGACTGGAAGTGCCGCGTGTTTCCCAATCCTCCACTTGTAAAGCATCTGCAGCGAATTGCCTATTGTAGGCTAATGCTGCCTCGGAAAAAGTGCCTACCGAAGGGTCGCCCTTGCGGCGTGCACGTAGTTGTAAGAGGCGAGAGTCGATGTCGGAAGCCATTAGTTCCTCTTTGTCCAGTTCATCGTGCCGAAGCTCATTCGGCCACGGCCATTGAAGTAGTCACCACTCGCCGATTGAAGATCCTTGGCGATAGTCATGACGGAGCAGCCCGTATGCGACGCCAAGCCGACAGCACCAACCTTGGGATCGTTCCGGTAGTGATAGAGCAGCACGAACCCGTCAACGCTGTCATGAGCGAGAGCGGCAGAGATGCTGCTGGATCCTGATGTTTGGGTGGAAAGGCGAATGCGCAGCCTGTCCCACGATTGAACAATTGTGACTTCAGCTTGCCAGTCGTACTTGGTGGGGCCCTCGCTATCGAGTGTCTTCCCTACGCAGTCCCAATTGCCGGAGATGTCGGGCACGTTCAGCACGAAGCTAATACCCGGCCACTTCCACGCCCACTTGTTCAGCAGCCAATAGAGGAAACCAAATACTGCACCGGCCCCCAGTAACGACATTAACGTCGGCGGCACGTTAGCGTTCCACCCGAACTCTTTTGCCAAGTCGACAGCAGCTAGCAGCATGAATACCAATGCACCCGAGATGGCACTCGCAGCAAAGCTCAGAAGCCGGCCAACCTTGGCCCGATTGGCTCCTCCCATCACCGAATATTCGTGTTCTTGTGGGGTGATCATGAGTTCAGATGTGTATGAAGTGGTTGTTATGCAATTTATATTGTGTCGCTTTCCGCACGTTCAAGCATCATATCTCGGGGCTAGGGGTCTGGACTATCCCGGGGTCAGTAGACAAATAGCTGCCTCACGCCGAGGCCCGTTCGAAGGCCTCGGGACTGATGCCACCCAGGTGGCTATGGCGGCGGGTGCGGTTGTAAAAAGCTTCAATGTAGTCGAACACGTCTGAGCGGGCCAGATCGCGGGTTTTGTAGATCCGTTTGCGGATACG
>NZ_JHVK01000052.1 GCF_000620105.1 Microvirgula aerodenitrificans DSM 15089
AGCTGGAAGCAGAGTCGGATAGCGGAACTGCTGCCGCATCGGTGGTCGGCCGAGGAATGATGGCGCGCGTCAACAGGGGTTCACCGGGCGCTTACCCTGTATCGAACTGGAGATCAAACACACATTCACCCGGCCGTATCGACCACAGACCAATGGCAAGGCTGGAACGCTCATCCAGCCTTGTGCGAGTGGGCCTACGGCTGGACGTATCAGGACTCAGCCCTGCGTACCGAGGTACTGGCGCATTGGCAGCATCACTACAACTGCCATCTCCCGCACCGTGGTATTGGTGGCGTCCCGCCGATCTCCAGGCTGGCATCAGATCAATGCAACCTCTTGCCGCTCCACAGCTAGACCTGAAACTGCGCGATAGTGGTCAGCATGCGCTGTGCTTGATCGTTCAGACTGGCGGCGGTGGCCGAGTTGTTCTGCGAGCTGGAATGGCTTTCTTCGGCCATCTGCGCCACGCGTTCGATCTGCTGAGCGATATTGGTGCTGGCCATCGACTGCTCGCGCATCGAATGCGAGATCTCGGCAATCTGGCCGACCATGCCGCCGGTGCGGTCGAGAATGCGCTGAATGGCTTCGGTCGCCTGGTTGGCGGCGGCCATGCCGCTTTCTACCTGGGTTACGACATTCTGCATCGAGGTCACGGTCTGGTTGGCATCGCTCTGCATCGACGACACGGTGCCGGTAATTTCTTGGGTCGAGATTGCCGTACGTTCGGCCAGCTTGCGCACCTCGTCGGCGACCACGGCGAAGCCGCGACCGGTTTCGCCGGCACGGGCGGCCTCGATGGCGGCATTCAGCGCCAGCAGGTTGGTCTGTTCGGCAATGTCCTTGATCACGCCGACCACAGTACCGATAGATGTAGTTTTTTCCTTCAGTTGCTCGATCTGGGTGGCGGCGAGTTTGACGCTGTCCGAGGTGCTGCGGATCATGCCGATGGTGTCATTGATGATGGCGGCACCGATGGCGGCTTCTTCCCCGGCTTCACGGGTGCTCTGGTCGGCTTGGGCCGAACGGTCGGCGACGTGGTTGACACTGACCGTCATCTGCTCGACGGCAGCCGACATACTGGACGTCGACTCGCTGACCTGTTCGACCGCCTGCGACATCTGTACCGATGAACTGGCGACTTCCGACGCATGCCCGCCGACGGCCTGACCGATATGGGTCAGCTCGGCAAAGCTGGCCTGCAGCATCTGCAGCAACTGGTTCAGGCGGCCGGCAATCTGCGAAATTTCATCCTTGCCGCTGTCGTCGACGCGCAGGGTCAGATTGCGCTCGCTGGTGATGGCGGCAATCTTTTCGTCCAGATGACCCAGCGTGCGCCTGACGCTCAGCGCGACCCACAGGCTGGCGGCCGTGATGATGGCCAGCAGTGCCAGTCCCAGCGCCATCAGCGACCATTTCGCGCTGCGGCCGGCCTGCACCGCTTCCTTGCCGGACAGGGTGCCCTGGGCCTTGTTGAATTCCACAATCTTGTTGATGGCAGCGTAAGTATTGTCCGCCGTCGGCGCCAGGGTGGTTTTCAGGTATTGCAGGGCCGCGGAGTTGTCCCCGCCCGCATGCTGTTCCGACAGGGTGATCAGACCGGGAATCAGGGCATGCCATTTATTTACAGCTGCAATAGCAGCATCGGTATTGGCTCGATCTTCCTCGTCGCTGACCAAGGTGTTCTTGTAATTGTCCAGATTCTTGATCACGTTTTTGATATTGTCTTCCAGCGCGGCCTGGGCTTCTTTCTTGCTGGCAAGATCCTGATAAGCGAGATGAAGAATGGTCTGTCGACGGGCTTCCAGATAATGGGTCCGGACGTCACCGGCGGCAATGACTGACGGCAGCGAATTTTCCGTGGCATCCACGACCCGTTCTTCCACCACACCCATTTGCACATAGAGCGTCCACAGCATGGAGGCCAGACCGATGAGACTGATAACGGCCATGCCGTGCAGTTTTGTAGAAATCTTCATTTTTTACCTTTTGTACCGGCATGTTACGAGACTCTTGAGTCGCCACAACTTCTCTATGGCACACGCTAAAATAGTTGAAAATCAGTTTACCTTATTGGTAACTAGTTGTCATACCAAAAAGCAACGTAGTGCGTTCGAAGTGGTAATTCTGACCTCCTCCCGAAAAACCGTAGCGGTGAGAAGTAGAGATTTCTGGCAAATTTGAGCCCATCCGGGCAGGAGATTTGTCATGAAAAAATCGAAG
>NZ_JHVK01000053.1 GCF_000620105.1 Microvirgula aerodenitrificans DSM 15089
AACGGCATGGTCGAGCGGGTCATCCGTACGTTCAAGGAGCAATGCGCGCATCGTCATCGCTTTGAGACCTTGCAGCACGCAAGCCGTGTCATCAGTGACTGGATACGCTTCTACAACACCCGCCGCCCTCATCAGGCACTCGGAATGAAAACCCCGGCTGAAGCGTTTGCTTTAGCCGTTTAACCTGAGCAGGTTTCGCTGGGTCATTACACTATCGCCTGCTCCTGAAAATAATTAATAAGTGATTTCCAGTTTTTGATAAGAAAATAATTGGTGTTGTGTCTGATGTAACTGAATGCATACAGGATCGGGTTGCCTGTGCCCGGTATGGAGATGGCACGCAACTGATAGGGCTGGGGACCCAGCAGTGTAAAAGCGAATTTGCCTCGCTGTGATGTGACCAAATGCTCTCTGGCGTTGTCGGTTTGCGTCATGCTGCTGGACAGCAGCACGGTTGCGCTATCATCACTGATGGTGAAGGTGTTATCGCTGTTCCAGCTGATGTACAAATGCTTCTTGCTGGGGATGGTAATACAGGTCGTCCTCCCCGATGAAATCGTTTCAATACGACCATCGATATGGACTATCGTGCAGCTGCCATCTGTTTCCTGCTTGAAGGTAAAAGTATTGGTTTTCTTGTATTGCAGACTGACAGCGCCGGACGCCTCCGCGTTCATCCGGTATCGGCTTCCATCTGACAATACCAGCGTGCGCAGCGGGGAAGAAGCATCGTCCGGGTCGGGATCCTCATCGATTCTTGCCAGGCTCAGTTCCCAGCCCGTTCCGAAACCATAGTCATTGGCATTGAACTGATTGAAGCGCAGGGCCAGGTCCAGATCCGGCCCTTGCAGCTGGTTGGCGGAAATGTCTGCCAGCGGGATATTCAGAATATACATGCCAGAGGCTGGATTGACCCCATCCTGCTTCCAGTTCATCAAACTGAAGATATTGGAATAAAACAGCATGGATTTTCTCCCTGAGTGCACCAATAAAAGCAGGGCGTTTTTTGATCATTGATCAGGGTAATTTTATAAATGAATGCAATGTCATTGAAAGCGAGTCAGCAATCGATGATTTGGCCGAATGGTAGATTGAATTTTCGGAAATGTTTTTGACTGGCGCAAAGGGTGTTCTTGGCAGGCTGGAATATAATTTTGGACATGCCGACGCAGACAGGTTTCCCAGCTCCGGATAGGAGCTGGACAGGGATCGGACCAGATGAGGGCGTGGTGAAGTTAACGATAAACCCGGGATGCCATCGGTTAATGTCTTGACGGAATGGCTCGCATTGTTGCGCCAGCGTTGCGTGATGCTCCATGTAAAATTCTTTATTCTAAGCAAACCGCTCCAGGTTGAACCTGCGGCAGGAATGAGCAGGATGGCACCGCTAATGCCATACAGAATATTCGAGGCATCACCCAGCTGGCCCCCATATTCCGGGTCAGCGTCAATGATGACGCCGGATGCGATCTGCATTGACGCGGCTACGACCAGAATAATGCCCCCCACCAGTGTTGCCAATATGAGAAGCATGCTTGTCATGGTCAGGATGCTCAGAATGGCAAAGACTCCAGCTATCAAGCCGGTGGCACCCGCAGCGATGGCGGTGGATGCCGAGTAACTGTAAGAGCCTGCCTGGTAGGAAACATAGCCCGTCGTATCCAGGCGATTGACGGGATCACTGGAACAGAACAGGTATGGATTCATGCCACCGATGGAAAAAGGGCTGAAAGGGTCGAGTGTCAGAAAGCGTTGAATGCCCGGGTCGTAGCTGCGTGCACCGTCACCCAGATCGTACAGCTGCATTTTCATGCCGACCCAGTTAATCGGTTCACCGTGCATGCCTATCTGGGGGCGGTGGGCGCTGTCGAATGAACGCTGCAGGTTTTCTGTTGGCCGGGCGGTACCAGGGTATGTGTCATTTTCGTCCAGTGCACAGGCGTACCAGGGTGTAAAACGCCGCCTTTGCTCATCACTGTCTGCTTTGCGGACCAGCACCGGCTTCAATGTCGCATCCCGGTACTGCTGCGCAAACGGCAGCGGCGGCGCCTCGCGTGCCGGCCGGCTGCGGTCCACGCAGTAGCCCG
>NZ_JHVK01000055.1 GCF_000620105.1 Microvirgula aerodenitrificans DSM 15089
GCTGGAAGCAGAGTCGGATAGCGGAACTGCTGCCGCATCGGTGGTCGGCCGAGGAATGATGGCGCGCGTCAACAGGGGTTCACCGGGCGCTTACAATATAGCGCCCTGATCGACGTTCATGTAGATCGTGTGTGGAGCGTCTTAAAGCAATTTGGTGGAATCAGTCAATGGCATCCGGTCATTTCGGAAAGCCTGATTGAGGGCGACCAGGCGGACGGTCTGGTTGGCTGTATCCGTCGGCTCACTTTGCAGGATGGTGCCGTGCTGCGCGAGCGCTTGCTGATGGTAGACGAGCGCGATCAGACATTCTCCTACTGCTTCGAGGAAGCACCACTGCCTTTGGACAACTACATTGCAACCGTCAGATTAGTGCGGCTAACGGATCAGAACAAGACCGTCGTGCAGTGGACCGCCAGCTTCGATACACGCGAGCCCGACCCCAAGGGATTGCAGACGCAGGGCATTCGCGAACTGATCATCTCTGGCCACGAAAGCCTGCAGCGCTATCTGGCTGCGACCCAGACATTCGATCAGTCGCACGGATCCGTAGAACGAACTAAACTGAGAGGAGCCACTATGGACAAGCACATTGAGCCAGTGCCGCTAGACAAAGCCTACCGCTTACTCAACCACGGCCCGACCGTGCTGGTGTCTGCTCGCAACGATGGCACCGACAATGTCATGGCTGCGGCATGGGCATGCGCCCTAGACTATTCACCACCGAAACTAACTGTGGTGCTAGATAAAATCGCTAAAACCCGGGATTTAGTCGAGAAAAGTGGAACCTTTGTTATCCAAGTGCCCACCGTAGCCCAACTTGATCTCACCTACCAGGTTGGGCACCGCAGCCTGCACCATGAACCAGACAAGCTTGTACGCAGCGGCGTAAAACTGTTTGAAATCGATGGCTATGACCAGCCGCTCGTTGCTGGCTGCTCGGCTTGGCTGGTCTGCCGGCTCATCCCTGAGTCACATAACCAGGATACCTATGATCTTTTTATCGGAGAGATCGTCGCCGCGTGGTCGGACACCCGAGTCTTTAAAGATGGGCATTGGTGTTTCGAAACAGCAGATCCAGCCCTGCGCAGTCTGCATCATGTTGCGGGAGGGCATTTTTATGCCATTGGGCAGGCCCAAGATATCGGTAGAGGCATGCCGGATTGATATATCCATGAGTAGTACCGGCAGAGGCTCAAGAGAGCGAGAAATCCACCCGGATCTATGCCTTACTGCTGGCTGACCTCCTCCTCCAGACTCACCGAGCAGTCTAAGCTGGAGATTTCCGGCTTCAAGATGGGCTAGCCAGAACTCGCTGGGAGTCCGGTCGCCCAGCGAACTGTGCGGCCTGAATTTGTTGTAATCCAGCCGCCAGCGCTCGATCTTGTCACGCGCGTCAGCCACCGTACTTCTTCTTCCAGTTGTAGAAGGTGGCCTCGGAGATGCCCATCATGCGGCAGACCTCCGCGACCGTGGTGCCCGACTCCGCCTGGCGTAGCGCAAAGGCAATTTGCTCTTCCGTGAACTTCGATTTTTTCATGACAAATCTCCTGCCCGGATGGGCTCAAATTTGCCAGAAATCTCTACTTCTCACCGCTACGGTTTT
>NZ_JHVK01000056.1 GCF_000620105.1 Microvirgula aerodenitrificans DSM 15089
GCCGCGCAGATGCTGCAGGGGGCGACGGTCAACTACCTGCAGGGACTGGCGGCGGAGAAGGTCAAGGAGATCGCCGACAAGCTGGACAGCGAAGTGGCCCGTGCCGCGTTGCAGGGACTGGTGGGCTGCGCAGGAGCCGCCGCTCAGGGTGGCAGTTGTGGCGCAGGAGCCAGCGGCGCCGCGGCCAGCGTGGTGTTGAACAATTTACTGGATGGCCTGAACGGCAAGGCGGTTGGCAGCCTGACGGCGGAAGAAAAAGAAGCCCGATCCAAGCTCATCAGCAGCATTGTGGCCGGCACGGCGGCTGCCACGGGAGGCGAGACGGCTGCCGCCACCATCGCGGCAAAGCTGGAGACGGAAAACAATGCGCTGGCGCTACCGTTTCTCTTGCCGGGTACGACAAAGCCGAGCGGGATCTCGGGCTGGAACCAAGAGGGTTTGCTGAGCAGCTTGCCGAGCTGATGGGCAAGGGGCTTGAGGGAATTCCGCTGACGCAAGCAGGATGGGCGCAGTACCTTATTGAAAACCTCGGCGGCGCTGTCAGGGTCTATGATCCGAACAGCTATTCTAATGAAGGGGGAAAAACGGGGTTAGGATCAGTAATAGATCCTAAAAAATTCGATTACTTGTTTGGTAATTCATCCAGTAATGATCACAATGCGAATCGCTCTAAGCAGCTTGCCGCTGAAATGGAGCGGCTAGGCCTCAGCAATAATGCAAGCGGGCAGGAGATTCTTGCTGATCATTTCAAAATGGTATCTTAGGGGAAAGGCAATATTATAAATTCATTTACTAATAAGTATGGCAGTTTTGAAGTTAGGGATTCATTGCTTATTGGCTCTTCTGGCAAGGCCGTAAAATTAGAGACAACTTTTCAGAAAATGCCAGATGGGTCGAGGCGTGTTATTGCAACGATTCCGCGTAGGTGAGAGAGCAGATAATGTTTATTGAAAATTATCCAGATGAAATTGACATGTTGTCATTTTTTGAGGGGGAAGCTATTGTCTTCGATAAAGACGATCAAAATTACGTATATGAATTTACCGGAGAAAATGGAGTTAGTTTGATTTTTTCATTTAGTGTCTCTGAAGGGTGGATTCAAACTAAATTAAAATTGAATGGAATTGAGGTTTCTAGAAGCGTAAGCGAGGGGTTTAAAGAATTTAAAATTAAGCATGATAAATTGGGTGAATATTTGTATGCTGAGGCAGTTTTCTCTGATTTGGTAACGACAGTTGAGATTTATTTAAAGCCATCTATAGTCGTAACATGGGGCTCGTTAATTAGATGATTTTATTGGCTAAGTAAGCTGCCGGTATAGATGAACTGATCTTCACTAGAATTTTTGACCTTCCCCCGCCCGGTATCCCAGTCATAAATTAGCAATCAGGACTGGTTG
>NZ_JHVK01000057.1 GCF_000620105.1 Microvirgula aerodenitrificans DSM 15089
TACTGGCGGACGAAGTCGACCAGTTTTTGTTCCGGAATGCCGACCAGCAGGATCGGTTCGCTGTGCTTGAGAATGCGCACGCCGCGAATGGTGCCAGCGCGATCCATGCCGACCAGGGTGACCACCGGCTTGCCCGAGTAGGCGGGGATGTCTGCGACGTCGGTCGACAGGTATACGTAACCGATGGTCTTTCGTTCGCCGTTGACGGTGCGCCAGGCTTCGACGTAGCGCGGCTGACCCTTGCGTGGCGAGAACGCATCGGCGTCCGGCATCACCGAGCGACAGTCCAGCCAGCGACACATATCGGCGTCGGTGGTCAGTTCGTGTGGCAGCGGTGCTTCATAAGACGAGGCCTGGACACAGGCCGCCAAGGCCAGTGCCACCAACCCCAGTAGACGGGCAATCATGCAGTCCCTCACAGCAGGAATTCAAACGGACTTAGGGTAATGCACTTGCCATGTCTGAAGCTTTGACCCGCATCAGACAGCCTCAGGACGCTGGGGTTTCGCTACGCGCTGTAGCGGTAAAAGGCAGTTGATAGCGCTTGCCGCTGACCTCGATCGTCATCAGCCAGGCGCTGGAACCGCTAATGCATACCGGCAGGCCAACCTGCACCTGCCAGTGGCCGTCAGCGCGCCGGGTCGGGGTAAAGCGGGCGACACCCATGGCCATGTCGGCCATTTCGAACAGTAATACCGGCTGTGACGGCGCGACGATATCGACCACAAACGGCTGGCCGGCACTAGGCGTCGACAGGGTGGCAATGCGTATTTCACCGATGGTGCAGCCCTGGCGCAGGCTGGCACACGACACCAGAACGTATTCAACGGCAGCAGCAGCCGGCTGGCGCAGTATCAGCCAGCCGAACCAGGCCAGCGCCGTCGCTGCGACGGTAAGCAGGGCGAGGCGCATCGGGAGAGTAGAAGTCTTCATGCCGCCAGACTAAGGTAAAAATGGTAGCGGCAGGCATTGTCGCCGCATTTTCTTGATCTTACTTAGTGGATTTGGTCCCATCTCTCAGAGCTTTATCTTCCGAGCGGACGGTCTTGGAATCTGGGCACCTTGCAGCCTCACATGAGGCTCGCTTAAAGGCCTCGGGACTGATTGAGTATTCGCATTGACCTCCTCCCGAAAAACCGTAGCGGTGAGAAGTAGAGATTTCTGGCAAATTTAAGCCCATCCGGGCAGGAGATTTGTCATGAAAAAATCGAAGTTCACGGAAGAGCAGATTGCCTTCGCGCTGCGCCAGGCGGAGTCGGGCACCACTGTCGCGGAGGTCTGCCGCAAGATGGGCATCTCCGAGGTAAGCGCCCGGGCAACCCATCTTGAGGCCATGTTCAGTCCTGCTTAGTGTCCACCTCTTTTTGGTGGACACCATGCCGAAGACCGAACTCCCCA
>NZ_JHVK01000058.1 GCF_000620105.1 Microvirgula aerodenitrificans DSM 15089
CAACCAGTCCTGATTGCTAATTTATGACTGGGATACCGGGCGGGGGAAGGTCATGTGCAACGCAGTTGCGCCATCTGGTGAAGGCTTTCGTGTAATGATCCAGTAAAAATTTGCTCTTGATTTGCTTGGCGGCTTGTTTCTCTGAGTTGTCCGGGCTCACGGCTTCTTCTTTGAATTCAGAGCTGAACTGCTGTGTGCTCATGAATATCTTTCTATGCTCAAATCATAGGGGAGGGCAGCATACTGCGGTCGGGGCAATCCGCCATGCCATCTTATCTGTGCGGAAGGGTGCAAGCAGGCTTGCGGGGGCTTTTTCTAGAAGAAAGTTACAAAAGAAATTTTGCATACGTCAGCTTCTCTGTGTCACCGTAAATCTGTGTAAAGCCAAATTGCTAGTGCCGAACGTTCGCACGTGTCTCGCCTGATGCGGGCAGCCAAGCCCTATGGCATCTTCCAAAATGGCTTCGCGTATTTCAAAATCTGGTTTGGTCAAGTACGCTAGGACCCTTGTGATCAAAATATGGCGCTTCCTGATATCTCGGCGATCAATCATGCCGATTCCTGATTCAGGGAAGTTGTCTGCCTCTCTGTTGCTATTCCAATATGTGCCAATCCCTTCCGTAATGTTTTTCATCCAGTAATCTCCAATGGCATCTCCGTAGTAAACCGCATTCCGTACTCGTGCTCCGTCAAAGATGAATAGGCAGTGATAGTGATAAGATTTGTCGCTGGTCCATTCTAAGCGCCAGATCATACCGACGTAGTACCTAAAGATGCTGGGTTTGCTGCGTCTGTTTGCGATCATTCTCTTGAAGTAATCACAAAATTCGATAAAGTGCATGCTTGATTGATATTCAACTCGAATGCCTAAATCAACTCTAACAAATAGCATCTTTGAAGGGCCATGCTCCCAGAGAGCGTTCAGATAGTCTACGCCACTCTGAAATGTGGCTGGCTGTGGTTTTGGATGGCACTCTGTTAGTAACTCTTCGAATGAGTAGGAACTATTTGCTTCTTGCGACCACATTGTGGCTTCTCCTGTAACTAGTGCTCAAGATGTTTATCTTCTTGATGGTTTGGCAGGCAGATATAAACTTTATTAAACTAAAGAGAGTTGTAATGATAAATATATACCAAAACCGAGATTGTGAATTCACATGCTTTGAGTGTGGTGATTTTAAGTTTATGTCTGTGTTAGCCTAGTTTTTATAACTTTCCATAATATACAGACTTGTTTTTAATTGATAAAAAATCATGTGGTGAATGCGCGACGTCCCCCCGGATTTGAGTAGCACGCTGGTCTAGAGTCCAATCCTAGTGGTGAGGGAGATTGGGCATGAAA
>NZ_JHVK01000059.1 GCF_000620105.1 Microvirgula aerodenitrificans DSM 15089
CTGGAGCAGCTGTTCTGCTCGATGGCAGTGGATGTCAGGGCCTTTGTACTGCGTGAAAATGAAAAAGACCTCGCAAGGATAGATGCCACAACCCCGGGCTGGATGCGTTTCGTCGCCTTTTTTGAGGACCCGAAAAACCAGTTGGCGCTGGCGTCGCTGGGCAATGCGGGGAAAGAGCTTGTAAAGCTGGCAAGAAGCGCTTTGTAGGGCGTGGCCAGAAAAGGCTGGGCAGGGTCCTTGCCGGCCAAGTTGTTGCCGGGGGAAAACCGTGACCTGAGCGGTAATATGGGGGGAGGGGCGGGAAAGCGGGTTGTTGGCAGTGGGGCTACGGTTGTGCCGGAGAAAGCCGCCGCGACAGAGGCGCTACACGCTTCATTGATGGTGTTAAAGTTGTTGATAAAAAACAGGGCAAGTATTTCAGAGAGCGGTGGATATTGGTCCAATTTTAGATCGGATCAAATCAGGTGGTTCGTTCCCTCATGGAAATGATGGAACTACATTTCTGAACCGTGCCGGTAACTTGCCTCCCAAGTAAACTGGATACTATATTGAATACGTGCATCCAACTCCTGGAATTTCTGGGCCTGGGCCACAGCGAATCATTGTGGGGAAAGATGGTGAAATGTACTATACAGCAGATCACTACAAAACTTTTATTTTTATTAAAGATTAAGCATTGTGGAAAATTTACCGTTTAAATTCATGAAAAACCCACCGTCTTATGATGCCGCGAGTGTGTTTTATGTGCGAGTGGATCCAGCTATCAGGCTCACGAGTGAATTATTAAAGGCATTATATTATATGCTCTGGTTTCCTGGCTATTTTGGGTTTAATTGGGATGCGTTACATGACTGCCTAACAGATTTTTCTTGGATTGAATGTCACAAAATTGTTCTTGTGCATGAAGCACTTCCAGAATTGCCAAGGGACGAACTGAAAATATATTTAGAAATACTTCGGGACTCAGTCATTGATTGGAATAACAATGATCTACATGATTTGGAGGTAGTGTTTAGTGATTTAAATAGGGTGGATGTGGAAAGCATTTTGAAAGTTTAATTTTTAAAAAATATTATGGATTAATTTCAAACGATGGTGGTGGTCGCAGCAGGTCCGGAAGTACTGGCCGGGCTGACGGCCAGGAAAATGACCATCGGCGCGATGCTGGGAGGCGGATTTGATACTGCCGGGCAGCTGTTCAGGGGGCAGCCTTACCGCGGTGGGGCCTTGACCGGTGCTGTGGCCTATCCGTTCAGTGGGGTGTCGCTGTGGCGTGA
>NZ_JHVK01000060.1 GCF_000620105.1 Microvirgula aerodenitrificans DSM 15089
TGGAAGCAGAGTCGGATAGCGGAACTGCTGCCGCATCGGTGGTCGGCCGAGGAATGATGGCGCGCGTCAACAGGGGTTCACCGGGCGCTTACGGATCAATGACTTCCTGTATCAATCGTATGATGGCGTAGCGCCGCGAGGCAGTGGAGTAAGGACGCCAGCGATTCTGAAAGCGTTCGATGGCTTCCGATATTTCGGGGTCGCATCCTTCCCAGATGGTTATAGTCTTTTCTTTTTTCATGGCGTCAACCTCTTTAGGTAATTATAAGGCTGTCACAGTATGAATTGCTAGGCACCATAAGGCACTCGTTAGCAATTGGAGGCCGGGCCATGCAGGCTGCAACCAGCAAAATACTCATCAACAGAAAAAAGCTTCTGGAGATCATCCCCCTCTCGACGAGAACGATTTATAACTTGGAGCAGAGAGGAGAGTTTCCACGCCGTATTGCGCTCACTTGCAGAAATGTCGCGTGGGATTTATCCGAAGTCGAAGAGTGGATCGAAGCGCGTAAATCATCAGGTATACCGGCTGCCCGTCCTGGCGACGTGAGGGGTTGACATGGCACTTGACCTGATAACCGCATTCACTGAGTCGCCACCGCCGATTGATTATGTATTGCCCAATATGGTTGCCGGCACGGTGGGCGCACTTGTATCTCCCGGCGGAGCAGGCAAGTCCATGCTGATCCTGCAATTAGCTGCTCAGATTGCGGGGGGCCCTGATCTGCTGGAAGTGGGTGAGCTGCCCACCGGCGCGGTGGTGTACCTGCCAGCCGAAGATCCACCTGTCGCGATTCATCACCGCTTGCACGCCCTTGGCGCACACCTTACCGCTGCGCAGCGGCAAGCCGTGGCAGATGGCTTGCTGATTGAGCCGCTGATTGGAAAATGCCCCAACATCATGGCCCAAGATTGGTTCGATGGCCTCAAACGGGCCGCCGAGGGTCATCGTCTGATGGTTTTGGATACCCTGCGTCGCTTCCATATCGAGGAGGAGAACGCCAGCGGGCCTATGGCGCAGGTCATTGGCCGCATGGAGGCCATAGCCGCCGAGACCGGCTGTTCCATTGTGTTTCTGCACCATGCCAACAAGGGCGCGGCAATGGCGGGCGCTGGCGATCAACAACAGGCTGACCTTCCCCCCTGCAGGTATACCAAGCATAAGTTAGCATGAAGGCCAAAGGAGCCTCTCATGCGGAAGTCTCGATTCACTGAAGCGCAAGT
>NZ_JHVK01000061.1 GCF_000620105.1 Microvirgula aerodenitrificans DSM 15089
TCGTCCAGCACGTCATGGAAGAACAGGCGGGCTTCGTCAGCAGAGATCGGACGCCGACTCAGCGCCTTGATCTGACCAATAAACGCCTCCCAGCCAGACAGACCGATGCCGAGCGCCTCCTTGACCTGACGCGGATCGAACACGGTCGAGTGCGGGACCTTGACCGCGCCACTGCGTTCGCCCACGGCCATCTGCAGCGTGTTGTTGCACACGACCCGGACCGAGGTGAACTGAGCGGTGGTGCACAAAGTGCCATCGCAGCTGGTCGCCAGCAGCAGATAGGCTTTGACCCGATCACCGCCTTTGAGCACGGTTTCCTGTCCGGTACGCGCCAGCGCCCACAGCTTGCGCCCGCCTTTCAGCACCCCTGCGGTTTCCAGCTCGAAGCCGCCGGCCGAGACCAGATCGTTATAGAAGTGCAGCACATCCTGCGGCTGCACCACCTTGTAGCGTTTGGACACCACCGACAACGGCGCCAGGGTGTCAGAGCGGTACAGCACCTTGCTGTCCGGATAAGGACGCAACAACGACTCGCCGCCCGCCACTTCAAACAGCACGTCGCTGTGCTCGATGGTCCAGTCCATGCCGGCTTCGCGCTGCCAGACATCCAGCGGTTGCTGGGCGGACAACGGGTTGCCGAGGCCGTGCCAGGGGACTTGGCCGACGTAGGCCATGGTTTCGATAAGATGAGACATATCAGACTCCCGGAAAATGCCCTGGTGGTGAGCCAGGGCGGGTAGAGGAAGGCAGTGACGGGGTGTCACTGCCTGTAACCGGGAGGGTGATATGTGGGTGAAAAAATTTGGGATAGCTGCTTCTGCCTTCCTGTAAGCAGGGCCTGATAGCGGAACTGTTGCCGCACTGGTGGTCGGCTGCGGGAAAGGGCGTGCGTCAACAGGGGTTGACCGGGCGTTTACGCTGATCGGATCAATTAGCATTGGACTGTCCCGGGGTCAGTAGACAAATAGCTGCCTAACGCCGAGGCTCGTTCGAAGGCCTCGGGACTGATGCCGCCCAGGTGACTATGGCGGCGGGTGCGGTTGTAAAAAGCTTCAATGTAGTCGAACACGTCTGAGCGGGC
>NZ_KK211072.1:0-100814 GCF_000620105.1 Microvirgula aerodenitrificans DSM 15089
GGAGATGCAGTAGCCGCAGCCGATGCAGTTCTCTTCCTGGAAGTCGACGATGCCGTTGCTGTACTGGATGATCGCGCCGGGCGACGGGCAGGCCTTCAGGCAGCCCGGTTCGCTGCAGTGCATGCAGCCGTCCTTGCGGATCAGCCATTCCAGCTTGCCGTTTTCCTCGACCTCGGCATAACGCATCACCGTCCACGACTGGGCGGTGAGGTCGGCCGGGTTGTCGTAGACGCCAACGTTGTCGCCGATCTCGTCGCGCAGGTCGTTCCACTCCGAGCAGGCGACCTGACAGGCCTTGCAGCCGATACAGGCCGACACGTCGATCAGCTTGGCGACTTCCAGCGTGTGCCGGGCCTGCGGCGGGGCGGTCGGGCTCGCGGAGCGGCGGGTGATGTCAAGCGATTGCAGTGCCATGGTCCGCCCTCCTTAGGCTTTTTCCAGATTGACGAGGAATGACTTGAACTCCGGCGTCTGCGTGTTCGCGTCACCGACGAACGGCGTCAGCGTATTGGCGATAAAGCCCTTCTTCGCCACGCCCTCGTAGCCCCAGTGGATCGGGACGCCGATGTGGTGCACGGTCTTGCCGTTGACCGTCAGTGCCTTGATCCGCTTGGTCACCACCGCGCGAGCCTTGATATAGCCGCGCATCGAGCTGACCTTGACCATGTCGCCATGGCTGATGCCTTTTTCCTTTGCCAGCGCCTCGCCGATTTCGACGAACTGCTCCGGCTGCATGATGGCGTTCAGCCGCACGTTCTTGGTCCAGTAGTGGAAGTGCTCGGTCAACCGGTAAGTGGTGCCGACATACGGGAACTTGTCGTGCTCGCCGAGCTGCGCGCGGTCGTCCTTGAACATGCGCACGGCCGGATTGCTGATCACCTTCGGGTGCAGCGGGTTGGTGCCGATCGGCGATTCCATCGGCTCGTAGTGCTCGGGGAACGGACCTTCGGCCATCTTGTCGATGGCGAAGAAGCGCGCGACTCCTTCCGGCTGCATGATGAACGGGTTCATCGGGCTGCCCGGCGGCTCGTCGATCTTGAAGTCGGGCACATCGGCGCCGACCCACTTCTCGCCATTCCACTTGAACAGCGAGCGGGCCGGATCCCACGGCACCCCGTTGCGGTCCATCGACGCACGGTTGTACAGGATGCGGCGGTTGGCCGGCCACGCCCATGCCCAGCCGAGCGTATTGCCGAGGCCGGACGGATCGGCATTGTCGCGCCGCGCCATCTGGTTGCCGGCCTGGGTCCAGGAACCGGCGAAGATCCAGCACCCGCTGGCGGTGCTGCCGTCAGCCTGCAGTACGGCGAAGCCGGGCACCTGCTCGCCCTTTTTCGCCAGGAACTGGCCGGGGTTCTTCGGGTCCGGAATGTCGGCCAGTGCCGTACCGTTGAGTTCCTTTGCCAGTTCTTCCGGCATTGGCGCATGCGGTATGCGGTACTTCCACGACAGGTTCATGATCGGATCGGACGGTGCGCCGCCTTCAGTGCGATACAGCTCGCGCAGCTTCAGGAACAGCCCGGCCATGATCTCGACGTCGGGAATGGCTTCGCCCGGAGCATCGGCACCCTTCCAGTGCCACTGCAGCCAGCGGCCGGAGTTGACGATGGCGCCGTCTTCTTCGGCAAAGCAGGTCGTCGGCAGGCGGAACACTTCGGTCTTGATGCTGGCGGTGTCGACGTCGTTCTGCTCGCCGTGGTTCTGCCAGAAAGTCGAAGTGTCGGTCGCCAGCGGATCCATGATGACCAGATACTTCAGCTTCGACAGGGCGGCGATGGTCTTGTTCTTGTTCGGGAACGCGGCCACCGGGTTGAAGCCCTGGCAGAAGTAGCCGTTCATCTTGCCCTGCTTCATCAGCTCGAACACCTGCAGCACGTCGTAGGACTTGTCCCACTTCGGCAGCCAGTCGAAGCCCCAGTTGTTGTCCGCCGTGGCGTTGTCGCCGAACCAGCTCTTCATCAGGCTGACGAAGAACTTCGGCGTATTGCCCCAGTAGTTCATCTGGTCCGGACGCGTGGCCTTCGGCGTGGTCTGGGTGATGTAGGTCGCGTAGTCGGTCTGCTTCTCGCTCGGCAGGTTCAGATAGCCGGGCAGGTTGGTCGACAGCAGGCCAAGGTCGGTCAGACCCTGGATGTTCGAGTGGCCGCGCAGGGCGTTGATGCCGCCGCCGGCCATGCCCATATTGCCGAGCATGGTCTGCACCATGGCCATGGTGCGGATGTTCTGCGCGCCGATCGAGTGCTGGGTCCAGCCGAGTGCGTACAGGAAGGTCGCGACCTTGTCGCGCTTCGCGCATTCGCCAAGCATCTCGCACACCTTCAGGAACTGGTCCTTCGGCGTACCGGTGATGCTGCTGACCATGTCTGGGGTATAGCGGCTGTAGTGGTCCTTCATCAGGTTCCACACGCAGCGCGGATCGGTCAGGGTGTCGTCCACGCGGGCCATGCCGTTCTCGTCCAGCTGGTAGTTCCAGCTCGACTTGTCGGCATACTTGCCGTTGCTCGCGTCCCAGCCCGAGAACAGGCCGTCGTCGAACGCGTAATCGTCGCGCACGATGAAGCCTGCGTTGGTGTACGACTTTACGTACTCCCAATTGATCTTGTCGTTGGCAATCAGCCAGTTGATGACACCGCCAAGGAAGGCGATATCGGTACCGCTGCGGATCGGCGCGTAGTAATCGGCGACCGAGGCGGAACGGGTGAAGCGCGGGTCGACCACCACGAGCTTGGCGCCGCGGGTCTGTTTGGCTTCGATAACCCAGCGGAAACCGACCGGGTGGGCTTCAGCGGCATTGCCGCCCATGATGATGACCAGATCGGCATTCTTGATGTCGACCCAGTGGTTGGTCATGGCGCCACGACCGAATGTTGGGGCAAGACTTGCCACCGTCGGACCGTGTCAAACGCGCGCCTGGTTGTCGAACGAAAGCATGCCGAGGCTGCGCACGACCTTGTGCGTCAGATGGCCGGCTTCGTTGCTGGAGGCGGATGCGGCGAGGAAGCCGGTAGTCAGCCAGCGGTTGACGGTCACGCCGGCGGCGTTCTTCTCGATGAAGTTCGCATCGCGGTCGGCCTTCATCAGTTTGGCGATGCGGGCGAACGCGTCATCCCAGCTGATGCGCTGCCACTTGTCGCTGCCGGGGGCGCGATATTCGGGGTGCTTCAGACGATTGTCGCTGTGCACGAAGTCGAGCAGGCCGGCGCCCTTCGGACAGAGTGCGCCGCGGCTGACCGGGTGATCCGGGTCGCCTTCGATGTGGAAAATCTCCGCCTTGGCATTCTTGGCGCCGTCGCCGAGGCTGTACATCAGCAGGCCACAGCCTACTGAACAGTATGTACAGGTGTTGCGGGTTTCCGTCGCTCGCTGCAGCTTGTAGGCGCGCACGTCGGCAAAAGCCGTCGATGGCAGCACCCCCAGGGCGGCGAGACTCGAACCAGCGACACCGCCTGCGCAGATCTTGAAGAACTGCCGTCGGTTTACCTGCATGGATTGGCCTCCGATGGGTCAGGGTTGTTCTTTTTCATGACATGTCCGCTTTCGGTATAGCAGGGTGGTGGCCCGGCAGGACATGGCGATACCGCCACCATGATAACGGCTGGGTGCGGACAGTGACCAGCACTGTCCGGGGCACGGGCGGGTGACCCGCCATGCCGGCAGCCTGTAAAATCGGCGTTTTACCCAGGTTGCGATATGTCCGACGTCCAGTTCGATACCCCGATTCTTCCGACCCGCCCCTGCCGGGTGCGCCGGGTATCCGCCGATGGCGCCCGCGACCATGAGGATCTGCTGGCGACCGAAGTGCCGGTGGCGCTGGTGTTCAACGGACTGTCGCATGTGGTGATGATGTGTTCGCCGCTCGATCTCGACGATTTTGCCCTCGGCTTCAGCCTGTCCGAGGGCATTGTCGGGCGGCGCGAGGAGATCTTTTCCATCGAGACCGTCGAGCGCGCGGCCGGCATCGAACTGCATCTGGAGCTGGCGTCGGCGCGCTTCAGCGCGCTGAAGGAACGACGGCGGCAACTGACCGGGCGTACCGGCTGCGGACTGTGCGGGGTGGAAAGCCTGCAACAGGCGATCCGGCCGGTCGGCCATGTCGGACAGACGCTGCAGCTGGCCCCCGGCGCGCTTGGCCGCGCGCTGGCGGAACTGGAAACCGGGCAGACGCTGGCCATGGAGACCGGCTGCACCCACGCCGCGGCCTGGTGTGCGCCGGACGGGAGCGTGGTGGCGGTGCGTGAGGACGTGGGCCGGCATGTGGCTTTCGACAAGCTGATCGGCGCCCGTGCCCAGGCCGACTGGGGCGCGGGCTTTGCGCTGCTGAGCAGTCGCGCCAGCTACGAGCTGGTGCACAAGGCGGCGGCGGTCGGCATCGAGCTGCTGGCGGCCATGTCCGCCCCGACCGCGCTGGCGGTCGAACTGGCGCAGGCATCCGGGCAGACGCTGGCCGCCTTTGTCCGCAAACAGCGCTACGGGCTCTACAGTCATCCGGCGCGGGTGCCGGACAGCGCGCCTCAGCACTGAGTTTCGTTCGTTTTTCCGGGCAGGATTGCCACAGGATCGAAAATGCCCTGAAACGGTCGTGATGCGCCGTTTTATTCCACTACACTGGCATTTTCTGCCACGCTTCGCGGCCGGGCTTTTATCTGCCGCATCGCATCGCATTCGTAACCGCGTGCGCGGGGTTCCCGCGCCATGCCGCGCGGCTATCCTTTTCAGGCCCGGTATGGTAAGAATCCTGTCACAAATTTCTTATCACCCACGCAGTTAGCAACATGGCACTCATTGTTCAGAAATACGGCGGCACGTCGGTGGGCTCGGCAGAGCGCATCAAGAACGTGGCCCGCCGCGTCGCCAAGTGGAAGGCGCAAGGGCATGGACTGGTCGTGGTCGTTTCGGCCATGAGCGGGGAAACCAACCGCCTGATCGCACTGGCGAAGGAAATCCAGCCGGATCCCGATCCGCGCGAGCTCGACGTCATCGCCGCCACCGGCGAGCAGGTCACCATCGGCCTGCTGTCGATGGCGCTGAAGGAAATCGGCATCGACGCCGTCAGCTACACCGGCTGGCAAATGCCGATGATCACCGACAGCGCACATACCAAGGCCCGCATCCAGTCGATCTCCGATGAGAAAATGCGCGCAGACCTCGACGCCGGTCGCGTCGTGGTCGTCGCCGGTTTCCAGGGCATCGACGAGACCGGCAGCATCACCACGCTCGGCCGTGGCGGCTCGGATACGTCGGCGGTGGCGATTGCCGCCGCGCTGAAAGCGGACGAGTGCCAGATCTACACCGATGTCGACGGCGTCTACACCACCGATCCGCGCGTGGTGCAGGAAGCCCGTCGCCTGAAGACCATCACCTTCGAAGAAATGATCGAGATGGCATCGCTCGGTTCGAAGGTGCTGCAGATCCGTTCGGTGGAATTCGCCGGCAAGTACAAAGTGCGGCTCCGCGTGCTGTCTTCGTTCGAAGACGAAGGCGAGGGTACGCTGATCACGTTTGAGGAAGATGAGACTATGGAAAAGGCCGTCGTCGCCGGTATCGCGTTCGACCGTAACGAAGCCCGCATCAATGTGAAGGGTGTGCCGGACAAGCCGGGCATCGCCTATCAGATCCTCGGGCCGGTGTCGGATGCGAATATCGAAGTGGACATGATCATCCAGAACGTCGGCGACAACGGCACCACGGACTTCTCGTTCACCGTGCCGCGCGGCGAATACCAGAAGGCGCTGGCCATCCTGCGCGACGTGCAGAGCCACCTCGGCGCGGCCGACGTCAATGGCGATGACAAGATCGCCAAGGTGTCGATCGTCGGCGTCGGCATGCGTTCGCACTGTGGCATTGCCAGCACCATGTTCCGTACCCTGGCCGAAGAGGGCATCAACATCCAGCTGATCTCGACCTCCGAGATCAAGGTGTCGGTGCTGATCGACGAGAAGTACCTGGAACTGGCCGTGCGCGTGCTGCACAAGGCATTCGGCCTCGATCAGGCCTGAAACTTCAGTTTCGACGACTGCTGATAAAGGCGGGCACCGACGGTTGCAGTAGCGTCGGTGCATGCCCGACTGACAGAAGCTGTCGTGAGCATGGCAGTCTGCCTGATTGAATCCTGCCCCTTCCGTCCCCGCCGTCGCGGGGAAACCTCACTACGCTCGTTCTGCGCTGCGGGGTTTATGGATAGTCCGAGACCGCCAGCATGGCGGTCTTTTCATTTCCGTTCAGTGACTTGCGTTCGCCAGTCGAATCCGGCCTCGCATAGCTGTTGACGACAGCGCGCCCAGCACGTATATTTCGCATCCTCTTGACGGAGAAATGGCCGAGAGGTCGAAGGCACTCCCCTGCTAAGGGAGCATACGGGCCAAAACCCGTATCGAGGGTTCGAATCCCTCTTTCTCCGCCATACCCAAACACGAAAGCCCTGACTTGTCAGGGCTTTTTTGTTTTTCCGGCTGCGGGGGCCGCCGGCCCGGATGGCTGCCATTTTATTGTTAGAGCGAAAACGTTTTGCCTGCGATAATGGCCCGGTACCGGATGGCGTCGGCGCGCATTGCGCATGCGTGGGAAAAATGGGCGGTCGTGCTGCGGACAAGCTGATCCGGTGTTGCTATCAATCCTCTTTTTAGTGATTCGTTCAGGGGCGAGGGAATAAATGGTTTACAAGGTATCGCTTGATTATCAGTACAGCCTTCAGCCCAGGCCGCGTAATGCCGCGCTGGAGAAATTGCTCGACAAGCAGGTCGATGCGTACTGCTGGCGCATGCTGGAAATGACCTCCTTCGCCGAGGGCCTGAAGAAGATCAACCGCGTTGAAGCCGCGGACAGCATCGAACCGCGCTGGGACAACGGGAACTGGATTCCCTGTCTCGATGCTGCCTCCATTTATTACCTGATCGGCAAGCAGCGGCCGAAGATCTACATGGAAGTCGGTTCCGGCAACTCGACGAAGTTCGCGCGCAAGGCGATCAAGGACTTCGGACTTTCCACCCGGATCGTGTCGATCGACCCGATGCCGCGGGCCGAAGTGGATACCATCTGTGATGAAGTGCTGCGCTATCCTCTGGAAGACGTGGGCGTCGAGGTGTTCGATTCACTGGGACAGGACGACGTGCTGTTCGTCGACAACTCGCATCGTTCCTTCCAGAATTCTGATGTGACGGTATTCTTTACCGAGATCCTGCCCCGTCTGAAGCGCGGCGTCGTCTATGGCGTTCATGACATGTTCCTGCCTGACGACTATCCCGCCGACTGGGAATCGCGGATTTACAACGAACAGTACCTGATGAGCGCCTACCTGCTGGGCGGCCATGGCGGGGACGAAATTTTCCTGCCCAACTGGTACATCCATACCTCTGACAACCAGAATCTGAAAGAGCTTCGGGAACAGATCTTCTCCGATCCCCATTACGAGGGATTGAACAAGGTTGGAACCTGCTTCTGGCTGAAACGGGCCTGAGCTGCCGGTCAGACGATAAAAGCCCCGATATATCCTGTCGGGGCTTTTTTTCGTCCGCCGCTTTGTGATCTGGCAACTGAACGGGCAATACGCATGCCGATCATGCACGGCATCAGCTGATGTCCATCTCCCCATCTTCTTTCCAGACCGCCTGACGGGCGGCACTGGCAAGCCGGTACTCGCCCGGGGTGACGCCATACGCCTGCTTGAACTGCCGGTTCAGATGGCTCTGGTCGGAGAAACCCAGGTGATGCGCGACCCGGAACGGCAGCCAGCCTTTCTTCAGCAATGACCGGGCTTCGGTCAGCCGGTGCTGCATCAGCCAGGCGTGCGGCGGCAGGCCGGTGGCCTGACGAAACACGCGGGCGAAATGGAATGGCGACAGCCCGGCTACCGCCGCCAGTTCTTCCAGTGACGGGGGGCAGGCGATCCGGCTGTCCAGCAGCTCCCTGGCCCTGACCACGGCGCCGGGGGCGGCGCCGGGCTGGCGGGGTTCGGCGACCCGGGCGTGGCGCTGGACCAGCAGCAGCACGGCCTCGCGCCAGGCGGTCTGCTGCTCCAGTGCACTGGCGCCGCGTTCTGCCAGTCCGTGCAGCCAGCGAAAGGCCCGAGCCAGTTGCGGGTCGTGCAGCACACTGGACTTGAACAGCGGCAGGCCACTGCGCGGCAATGACAGCTCGTCCAGCACTTCGGTGATGCGTTCCCGCTCCGGGTAGAAGCCCCGGTAGCGCCAGCCCTGTTCGTGGGCCGTGGTGCCGGTATGCCGTTCTTCCGGGTTGATCAGCACCATACTGCCGACCGGCGCCAGATGCTCGCTGCCGCGATGCCAGAAAGTCTGGGCCCCGAACTCGATGATGGTGATCACATAGCTGTCGTGCACATGCGGGGCGAAGCGCTGATGCACGTAGTGGGCGTGCAGCAGTTCAATATTGCCCAGCGCGCTGGCCTGCCAGAAGCGGGTCCGTTCCTGTGGTGCGGTTTTCATGCGCTGCCAGGCCAGTTGCCAAGAACAAAGAAGAAGGTCATGCCTGCCAGCATGCTGAGCAAGGTGTTGCGGGTCAACAGCACCAGCACGATCGTCGCCAGCGCACTCAGCAGGTAAGGGTTGTCCGGGCGCAGGTCCAGTTGTCCGTCGTGCAGGAACACGATCGGCCCGCAGATGGCGGTCAGCATGCCGGGCACGGCGAAGCCGAGGAAGGCCCGGGCCTGCCGGCCCAGACGCAGTGGCAGGCGCGGTTCGAGAAACACATAGCGGTTGGCGAATACCACCAGACCCATGCCGATGATCAGGGCCGTCATCATCATGATTTTCCTTTGAGTTGCTGACAGACATAGCCGGCACTCATGCCGGCCAGCCCGGAAAGCACCAAGGCCGATTCCCAGTGCCAGTCGCTGAACAGCACCGAGCAGCACAGTGAGCACGCGACGCAGACCACCGTCGGCATGTTGCGCACCAGCGGCACGATCAGGGCAATGAAGGTGGCGACAATGGAGAAATCCAGCCCCAGCCGGTTCAGTTGCGGAATGCTGCTGCCCAGCACGATGCCGGCCAGGGTAAACAGGTTCCAGGCCAGATACAGCGTCAGGCCGGCGCCCAGTGCATACCAGCGGTTGAACTGCTGCAGGCCGGCACTGTTGACGGCGAAGAATTCGTCCGTCAGCAGAAAACCCAGCCCCAGGCGCCAGCGTGCCGGCAGACCGGACAGTACCGGGCGCATCGTCAGGCCATACAGCAGGTGCTGCGAGGTCAGCAGCAGGGTGGTCAGCAGGATCGAGAACAGCCCCGCGCCACTCTTGAGCATGCCGATGGCCACCAGCTGGGCTGCGCCGGCAAAAACGATGACCGACAGGCCCTGGCCTTCCCAGGGCGTGAGCTTCGCATCGATCGCCAGGGAGCCGGCCAGCATGGCCCATGGCGCAATGGCCAGCGACAGGGGCAGGATGGCGATCGCGCCGTGGACGAAGGCGCGGCGGGCGGGGAGGGGTGTGGACATGGCGGCAATGACGGGAAGGCTCGGAGCGGAAAGCATGCCTGAGCGCCCCCGGTGCTGCCTTGAACGATCTTGCGCTTGCTATGCTTTCGCCGGCACGGTGGCGGGCAGTTCCCGGCACAGCAGATGGTGGCCGTACAGTGCCATGCCCAGCACCACGAGCCCCGCCGCCAGGGCGACACTGAAGCCGGCGCGCGCGCCAAAGGCGTCCACGACCCAGCCCGACACGGCCGCACCGAGGGCAACGCCGATGCCGAGCCCGGTAATCAGCCAGGTCAGGCCTTCGGTCAGCCGGGCGCCCGGCACGATGGTTTCGACCAGGGTCATCGCGACAATCATGGTCGGGGAGAAGAATACGCCGGCGACCAGGACCACCAGCGACAGGCCGAGGATATCGCTGGCAAGCAGCAGCGGCAGGGTGGTGACGGCAGTGGCCAGCCCGGCGAACAGGAACAGGCGCGGCAGGGGAATGGACAGCCTCAGCGTGCCGAAGACCAGTCCGGCCAGACACGAGCTGACGGCGTAGACCGACAGCACGATGCTGGCGGCAGCGGGCTGGCCCTGCTGGGCGGCGAAGGCCACGCTGACCACGTCCACCGTGGCGGCAATGGCGCCCATCGCCATCAGCAGGACCACCAGCGCACGAATGCTGGCGGAACGCATGACCGATTCGCCATCGGTGGCGTGCCGGGCATGGACCGGGGGCTCGGTCGTGCGCTGTGCCACGAAGGCTGTCACGCCGATGGCCAGCAGCAGCAGGGCGACCAGCGGACCGGCCTCCGGAAATACCGCCACGCTCAGCCCGACCGACAATGGCGGGCCGACAATAAAGCACACCTCGTCCAGCACCGATTCCAGCGCATAGGCGGTCCGCAGCTGCGGCTTGCCGCGATAGACCTGGGTCCAGCGCGCGCGGGCCATGGCCGACATGCTGGGCATGCAGCCGGCCAGCGCAGCAAAGACGAACAGCGTCCAGGCGGGCGCCTGCAGCCGGGTGCACAGCAGCAGGCCCAGCATCGCCGCTGCGCTGATGGCGGCGGCCACCGGCAGCACGCGCCCCTGGCCGTAACGGTCGACCCGGCGCGACACCTGCGGTGCGAACACGGCCGTGGCCAGGGCGAAGGTCGCGGCCACGGCGCCGGCCAGTCCGTAGCCGCCGCGCAGTTGCGACAGCATGGTGATAAGACCGATGCCGGTCATCGACACCGGCATGCGGGCCAGCAGCCCGGCCAGGGCGAAGCCTGTGGTGCCGGGGGCGTTGAACAGTTCGCGGTAGGAATTTGACATGACAACCAGCCTCTTGTGACCGCGCATGGGGAAAAAGATACGCGGCGTATGCGAATGCAGCGTATTGACGTACACTGCGTATGTCAATGAAAGCCTGATCCGGAAATGCCGATACCCCGCCGCGCCCGCGCCGACATGATTGATGAAACCCGTGCCAAACTGCTTGCCACTGCGCGGCGGGCATTCGGCTCACAGGGCTATGCCAATACGTCGATGGATGATTTCACCGCCGACGCCGGGCTGACCCGGGGCGCGCTCTATCATCACTTCGGTGACAAGAAAGGACTGCTGGCGGCGGTGGTCAGGGAGATGGACGCGGAGATGGATGCCCGGCTGCAGGCGGTGTCGGATGGTGCGGCCGATGCCTGGAGCGGTTTTCGCGATCGCTGCCGCGCCTACCTGCAAATGGCACAGGAACCGGAAATCCAGCGCATCGTGCTGCAGGATGCCTACGCGGTGCTCGGTGCCGCCATGCCGGCGGCGCAGCAGTACTGCATTCAGTCGCTGAACCAGTTGCTGGACGGGCTGATGCAGGCGGGCACGATCGAGCGCACCGATCCGGAGGCGCTGGCACGGCTGATCAATGGCAGCCTGGTGGATGCGGCGCTGTGGATCGCCGGCGGCGAGGCGGACAACGATCGCCTGCCGCGAGCGCTGGACGGGCTGGAATTGCTGCTGCGCGGATTGCGTACTCGCTGACGGTGTTCAGGCGGTCAGTCGTCCACGCCAGAAGCGCTTCAGCGCTTCCAGCACGATGACCAGCCCGACCACCGGAACAACCGCGATGGCGAGGTCGTCGACATGCAGCGGGCCGAAGCGGAACAGGGCGCGTGCCGGCGCCCATGCTAGTGCCAGACCAAGCAGCAGCAGCGCCACCGACCCGACCCACCACAGTGCGCGATTGCCGCCGCGCAATGCCCCGCGCACCGAGCTGTCGAACGAGCGATTGACCAGCACCAGCCCCAGGTTGGCCAGGACCAGCGAGACGAAGGTCAGCGCGCGTACATCGGCCTCCGGCATGCCGCGCCACAGCGCAAGCAGATAGAGGGTGGCAATCACGGCCAAGACCAGCGCGCCCTGCAGCAGGCTCCAGTACACCAGTCCCGACGAGAACAGGTGACTGTCCTCCGCCCGTGGCGGCCGGCGCATGATGTCTTTTTCTTCCCGTTCGGCCTCGAACACGACCGAGCAGACCGGATCGATGATCATCTCGAGGAAGGCGATGTGGATCGGCGAAAAAATGAGGGGCAGGCCGGTCAGCAGCGGCAGCAGCGCGAGGCCGGCGATCGGTACGTGGATGGCGAGGATGTAGCCCATGGCCTTGCGCAGATTGTCATAGATGCGCCGGCCGAGGCGGACCGTCCTGACAATGGAGCCGAAGTCGTCATCCAGCAGCACCAGCGAGGCAGCCTCCCGTGCCACGTCGGTACCGCGCCCGCCCATGGCGATGCCGATGTCGGCGGCCTTCAGCGACGGCGCATCATTGACGCCATCGCCGGTCATGGCCACGATGGCGCCGCCGGCCTTGAGTGCGCGAACGATGCGCAGCTTCTGGTCCGGCATGACCCGGGCGAACACCGGAATCGACGCGACATGGCGGCCGAGTTCGGCATCGCTCATGGCCGCCAGTTCGTCGCCGCTGACGCAGCGGTCGGTGGCAAGGCCGGCCCGGCCGGCGATGGCCAGCGCCGTCGCCGGATAGTCTCCGGTGATCATGACCACCCGGAGCCCGGCCGAACGGCATTCACGCACGGCCTCCGGCACTGACGCCCGCAGCGGATCGGCGAGTCCGACCAGGCCGAGCAGGGTGAAGACAAAGGCGGTCGGTGATGCCGGCCAGTCATTGCCGTGATGCGTCGCTTCCGCTACGGCCAGCACCCGCATGCCGTCAGCGGCCATCCGGTCGACATCGCGGGCCAGCGCGGCGCGCGCCGTGGCATCCAGCCGGCACAGGGTGGCGATGGCCTCCGGTGCGCCCTTGCTGGCGATGACCACCTCGCTGTCGCCGGGGCCTTGCCACAACTGGGTCACTGCCAGCAGATCCGGCCGCAGCCCGTAGCTGTGGACCCGGGTTGACGACGCTGGCGGCAGCGCGTGGCCGTGCTGTGCCGCCAGTGCATGGAACGCTTTCTCCATCGGATCGAACGGGTCGGGGGCACAGGCCAGCCGTCCGTGATCGATCAGGTGGCGGAACCGGTCCGGCAGCGCCGGCGGCAGGCCGGCGTCGAGGCGCAGGATGTCGCCGTCGATGGCCAGGGCGACCACCGTCATGCGGTTCTCGGTCAGGGTGCCGGTCTTGTCGGTACAGAGCACCGTGGCCGCGCCCAGCGTCTCGATGGCCGAGGCGCGACGGGTCAGCACCCGGATGCGTGAAATCCGCCAGGCGCCCATGACGGTAAACACGGTCAGGACCAGCGGAAATTCTTCGGGCAGCATCGACATGCCGAGTGCGATGCCGGCCAGCAGCGCGTCGAGCCAGGACCCGCGCCACAGGCCATAAAGAATGACGGTCAGGCTGCAGGCGACGAGGCCGAACAGGGCAAAACGCCGGACCAGTTTGCGGGTTTCCAGCGTCAGGCGTGGCGGTGCGCTGTCGATGGCTTCCAGTGCCTGGCCGATCCGGCCGATTTCGCTGCGCGCACCGGTGGCGGTCACGCGTGCCGTTCCCTGGCCGCGCACGATCAGCGTGCCGGAAAACACGAAGGGCAGGCCGTCGCCGCCGGGGCGCGGGCCGGGGGACGCGTCGCCGGACGCGACCTTGCCGACCGGGGCCGACTCCCCTGTCAGCAGCGATTCGTCAACCTGCATGTCGATGGCGGTGAGCAACTGCGCGTCTGCCGGTACCCGGTCGCCCTCGTCGAGCACGATCAGGTCGCCGCGCACTACCTCGCGACCCGGAATCCGCTGCCGTTCGCCATCACGAATGACCAGCGCGCGCGGGCTGGTCAGGTCGCGCAGGGCTTCGAGCACACGCTCGCTGCGGCTTTCCTGCACGATGGCGATCATGACCGAAATCGAGGCGAAGGCGAGCAGCAGCAGGGCTTCGGTATGGTCGCCAAGCAGCAGATAGATGAGGCCGGCGCCGATCAGCAGCCCGAACATCGGTTCGCGCACGACTTCAAGCGCGATGCGGGGCAGCGAGCGATGCCCGGTACGTGGCAGTTCGTTGAAGCCTTCCTCGCGGAGCCGGGATTGCGCTTCGCTGCAGGTCAGCCCTTCCGGTGCGTCGGACACGACATCCCTTTCCCGATAGGCCGGCATGGCCGTCCCTACCATAGCACCGAACCGGTGCCGGCGGCACGATGACAGCGGCGCCATGATCTCGGCTAAGATATGTCAATCAGGCTGGCGTTTCATGGCCGGACTGGTGCGACAACAACGAAAACGGGGGACGGTATGAACTCGCTTGAAATCATGCTGGCGCTGATCTTTGCCGGTTTTGTCCTGCTGCTGACCGGCTATTCGCGACGCGACGACAAATCCGGGATCTTCATGCTTGCCATGGGCATTCTGGTGATGTTCGGGACCGTGGCCTACAAGCTGTATCTCGAACTGGGCTGAGCTGGCGCGGGCAGGGGACAGTCCATACCCGCTGCCAGGTGTTACACCCGGAACCGGGCGATGGTGGTCAGCATGTTCTGTGCCTGTTCGTTCAGGCTGGCTGCGGTGGCCGAGTTGTTCTGCGAGCTGGAATGGCTTTCTTCGGCCATCTGCGCCACGCGTTCGATCTGCTGGGCGATATTGGTGCTGGCCATGGACTGTTCGCGCATCGAGTGCGAGATCTCGGCAATCTGACCGACCGTGCCGCCGGTGCGGTCGAGAATGCGCTGGATGGCCTCGGTCGCCCGGTTGGCCGCTTCCATGCCGGTTTCGACCTGGGTCACCACTGCCTGCATCGACACCACGGTCTGGTTGGCATCGCTCTGCATCGACGACACGGTGCCGGTGATTTCCTGGGTCGACTGCGCGGTGCGCTCGGCCAGCTTGCGCACTTCGTCGGCGACCACGGCAAAGCCGCGGCCGAGCTCCCCGGCACGGGCCGCTTCGATAGCCGCATTCAGCGCCAGCAGATTGGTCTGTTCGGCGATGTCCTTGATCACGCCGACCACGGTACCGATCGACGTGGTTTTCTCTTCCAGCTTGCCGATCTGGGTGGCGGCGAGTTTGACGCTGTCCGAGGTGCTGCGAATCATGCCGATGGTGTCGTTGATGATCGAGGCACCCAGCGAGGCCTCTTCTCCGGCTTCGCGGGCGCTCTAGTCGGCCTGGGCCGAGCGGTCGGCCACATGGTTGACGCTGACTGTCATCTGCTCGACCGCGGCCGACATGCTGGAGGTCGATTCGCTGACCTGTTCGACCGCCTGCGACATCTGCACCGACGAACTGGCGACTTCCGACGCATGCCCGCCGACGGCCTGACCGATATGGGTCAGCTCGGCAAAACTGGCCTGCAGCATCTGCAGCAACTGGTTCAGGCGACCGGCAATCTGCGAAATTTCATCCTTGCCGCTGTCGTCGACGCGCAGGGTCAGGTTGCGTTCACTGGTGATGGCGGCGATCTTCTCGTCCAGATGACCCAGCGTGCGCTTGACGCTTAGCGCGACCCACAGGCTGGCGGCCGTGATGATGGCCAGCAGTGCCAGTCCCAGCGCCATCAGCGACCATTTCGCGCTGCGGCCGGCCTGCACGGCGTCCTTGCCGGACTGGGTGCCCTGAGCCTTGTTGAACTCGACAATCTTGTTGATGGCGCCATAAGTGTTGTCCGCCGTCGGCGCCAGGGTGGTTTTCAGGTATTGCAGGGCCGCGGTGTTGTCCCCGCCCGCATGCTGTTCCGACAGGGTGATCAGGCCGGGAATCAGCGCATGCCATTTGCTTACGGCTGCAATGGCGGCATCGGTATTGGCCCGGTCTTCCTCATTGCTGACCAGGGTGTTCCGGTAATTGTCCAGATCCTTGATCAGGTTTTTGACATTGTCTTCCAGCGCGGCCTGGGCTTCTTTCTTGCTGGCGAGATCCTGATAGGCGATATGAAGGATGGTCTGTCGGCGGGCTTCCAGATACTGGACCCGGGCGTCGCCGGCGACAATGACCGACGGCAGCGAATTTTCCGTGGCATCCACAACCCGCTCTTCCACCACGCCCATTTGCACATAGAGCGTCCACAGCATGGTGGCCAGGCCGATGAGACTGATAACGGCCATACCGTACAGTTTTGTTGAAATCTTCATGTTTTTACCTTTTGTACCGGTATGTTACGAGACGTTGATGAGCACGAGTCCCGGCAGGCTTTGCCGCGACAAGTCTGTTTTGCATCAAGTCATGAGCTGAATTTCATTGCCAGCCGCCAGGTGGAGACGACAGGCAGCGCCGGGATTCCTTTCCTGTACGCGATCTGCTGGAATCCGGGCGGCAAATATAATGAATTACGCATGGCAGGAGAAGAGTGCTGCCTTGAAATAACGGGTTTATCAGAAAAATGAACAGGCAGGCGCTGCGATCGGTTGCTGTTTCAAAAAATGGTTTGAATTGAATAAAAATAAAGCTGTCGTCATATTGGGAAAATCTGCCAGCAGCGGATTTTCGCGGAAAACCGGCAGGATCAATTCAAGCGCAAGGAGCGGAGTGTTGCGGGAACGATCACATGCCACACTGGCCTCAATCAACCCGGGAGATCTGGACCATGAACCCGCCTGCCTTTTCCTCACCCAGGCTGCACTTTCGTCATCAGCCGATAAGCGGCACGCTGCGCCATGCCATGGGCCGCTGCGCGCTGGGGACCGTACTGGTGGCCCGCAGTGATCGCGGACTGTGCGCCATCCTGCTGGATGACCTGCCGGACGCGCTGCCGGCACAGCTGGCCGGGATCTTTCCCGGCACCTGCCTCGAACCGGCGCCGCTGCACGGTGAGCTGGAGCGCGTGACGGCGTTGATCGACACCGGCGGCTGCGACCCGGCGCTCGATCTCGATGTCGGCGGCACGCCGTTCCAGCAGCGGGTCTGGCAGATGCTGTGCACGATTCCGGTCGGGCAGACCGTCACCTATACCGACGTCGCACAGCAGATCGGTGCGCCGGCGGCCGTGCGCGCCGTGGCAAGCGCCTGTGCCGCCAACGTGTTTGCCATCGCGATTCCCTGCCATCGGGTCCTGCGCCGCGATGGCCTGCTGACCGGCTACCGCTGGGGCATCGAGCGCAAGCGCGCCCAGCTGCAGCGGGAACGGGGGGGCGACTGATTTACTGCGCGCAGCCGGGGGCCGGTGCCGCTCGGGCCGGCGCGGCCGGGCGGCGGGACTGGATGGCATAGCCGAGGGCCGCCAGCGCGACCGTGGCCAGCATGGTCGCGGTCGTCGCCAGCAGCGGACGGGCGACAAAGGACGACACCAGCAGGCTGGTCACGAAACACAGTCCGAACTGCAGGGCATTCTGCAGTGCGGCGGCCTTGCCGGTATTGTCCGGGAACGGCATCAGCGCATTGGCGACGATGATCGGATAGCTGGCGCCATTGGCCAGTGCCATGCAGCAGAACGGCAGCAGCAGCGTCAGCAGCGTCGGTGTGGTCAGGGTCGCCACCAGGAACAGTGCGATCAGACTGAGGCCGTACAGCAGCAGCAACCAGGGCAGCAGGCGATTGCCGTCAAGGCGGCGCAGTGCCGTGCGGCAGCCGTATCCGCCGGCCAGGAAGGCCAGGGTCGGAACGGCATAGCTGAGGCCGATCACGTCCGGGCTGTAGCCCATTTCACCCAGAATGAACGGCGAACCGGTCAGCCAGGCGAAAAAACCGGCAGTACAGGCGGAAAACATCAGCACATTGCCGCTGAACCGTGGTGACTTCAGCAGGTAAAAATAGCTGACCCGTTCGCGCCGCGCCCTGGCGGATGCCTGGCGCCGGGTTTCCTGCAGCAGCAGGGTCGGCACCAGCAGCAGCACGGTGATGACCAGCAGCACGGCGAAGATTGACCGCCAGCCCAGGTGATTCAGCAGCCATGCACCCAGCAGCGGGGCCAGTGCCGGCGACAGGGCCACCAGCGGCATGATGGTTGCGAAGACACGCCGGGCCTGGTCGGCCGGGTAGCGGTCGATCACCAGTGCCTGCCAGACAAGGGCCGCGGCACAGACGCCAACGGCCTGCAGGAAGCGCACCGCCAGCAATGGCACTGCGCCCTGCACCCAGAACATGCCGAGGCAGCCGACGGCAAACAGGCCCATGCCCAGCAACAGCACCGGCTTGCGCCCGAGCCGGTCCGACAACGGTCCCCACAGCAACTGGGCGCAGGCGAAGCCGGCCAGGAACAGGCTCAGGCTGGCGCCTATCACATTGGCGGACAGGCCCAGCTCGTGCTGCATGGCGCCGAAGGCGGGCAGGTACATGTCGGTGGCCAGGTAGCCGAGCATGCTCAGCCCGGCGAGATAACAGGTAAATCCGAACGACAACTTCATGACACTTTTTTCATCCATGGCTTTCAAGGAATTTGCTTCTCAGGAATGACCGCCTCATCCGGTTTTTCAGGCAGCGGTCAGCTCTTTTTTTAATTTATTCGGATGGATGCCATGACGTGAAGCGCTAATATTTGCCGTGATGGATGAAAAAAATTGAAGGCAAGGGCATGTGGTCGGAATATTCACTTGATGTGGTCGACGCCGTGGCGCGCACCGGCAGTTTCAGTGCAGCCGCGCAGGAGCTGAACCGGGTGCCGTCAGCCGTCAGCTATACCGTGCGCCAGCTGGAGCAATGGCTGGCGGTGCCGCTGTTCGAGCGGCGGCACCGGGATGTGACACTGACCGAGGCCGGAGCGCTGTTCGTGCGCGAGGCGCGAGCGGTCAGCCGGACGATGCTCGCCACCCGGCGCCAGTGCCAGCAGGTCGCCAACGGCTGGCGCGGGCAACTGAATATCGCGGTGGACAATATCGTCAAACCGCAGCGCAGCCGGCAGATGGTCGTCGATTTCTATCGCCAGTTCCCGGATGTCGAACTTCACGTCCGGCATGAGGTGTTCAACGGCGTCTGGGATGCGCTGGCCGACGGGCGCGCCGACATCGCCATCGGCGCCACGCGTGCCGTGCCGGTGGCCGGCAGCTTTGCCTTTCGCGATATGGGCTTCATGAACTGGCTGTGCGTGGTCGGCCAGCGGCATCCGCTGGCCGCGCTGACCGGGCCGCTGGATGACGACCTGCTGCGCCCCTGTCCGGCACTGTGTCTGGAGGACACCTCGCGCAGCCTGCCGAAGCGGGAGGCCTGGATGCTGGACAACCAGCGCCGGCTGGTGGTGCCGGACTGGGCCTCCGCGCTGGACTGCCTGTGCGACGGCCTGTGCGTCGGCATGGTGCCGGCGCACCGGGCCGTGCCGCTGGTCGCGGCGGGGAAGCTGGTTGCGCTGTCGCTGCAGCGTCCGTACCCCCCCAGCCCCTGCTGCCTGACCTGGGCGCAGAATACCCCGTCGCCGGCGATGGCGTGGCTGCTCGACTATCTGGGCGACAGTACGACGCTGAACCTGGAGTGGTTCAGCGAGACCTGAGCCGGTGACTCAGAAGACATAGCGGGCGGTCAGCATGGCATTGCGTGGATCGCCATAGCTGTCGGTCGGTCCCCAGGTCACATCGGAGCCCACGGCTTTGTAGTAGGTCTTGTCGAACACATTGTTGATGTTCAGCTGCAGGTCCAGATGGCGGTTGACCCGGTAGCCGAGCATCAGGTCTGCCACGGCATAGGCTTTCTGCTCATTGCGGAAGTCCACGCCCTCGTAACTGCCTTCGTTGAAGATGTCGCTCTGCCAGTACAGGGTGCCGCCGACCCGCCACTGGCTCAGGTCGCCGGGCAGGGTGTAGACGGTGGACAGCTTGAACAGGTTCTGTGGCATGTCGGGGTTGAAGCGCTTGCCCTCGTTGGCCGGATCGCTGTCGCGGATATAGTTGGCCCGGGTGTAGGTGTAGCCGGCGCTGAGTTGCCAGCCGGGGGTCAGCGCGCCCTGGATTTCCACATCGATGCCGCGACTGCGCACCAGGCCCGAAGCCTGGTAGCAGGACGTGGCGGGAAAGGTCGGGCACAGGCTCTGGTCGCTGTTCAGCCGCGCCCGGTTCTTCTGCTCGATCTGGAACAGCGCCACGGCGGCATTCAGCGCGCCGCCGAAATACTCGCCCTTGATGCCGATTTCGTAGTTCTCGCCGACGATCGGATCGAGAATCCTGCCGCTGGTGTCCTTCGAGGTCTGCGGCGTGAAAATGTCGGTATAGCTGGCATAGACCGAATGCCGGCGGTCGAGGTCGTAGATCAGGCCGGCATAGCGGGTCAGGTTGCGGGTGACCTTGTAGTCGCTGGCCTCGGACCTGCCCTCATAGTCGTACCAGTCGAGGCGGGCGCCGAGGATCAGCTTCAGCGGGTCGGCCAGGCTCAGGCGCGTGCCCAGATAGACGCCTTCCTGGGTCGTGACCTCGTGCGAGGTGTCGGTATAGACGAAATGGGGCTTCGGCACGCTGTGCGGGTCCCAGCTGAACGGGTCGACATGCTGGCTGATCATGCCGTTGCCACTGTAGTTGTCCGTGGCCAGCCGGGTCTGGCGCCGGCTGATGCCGCCCATCAGCTCATGCGAGCGTCCCAGCAGCGCAAACGGGCCGCTGGCATACAGATCGTAGCTGGACTGGTCCTCGTCGTGGCCGGACTGATAGGCGTTGTGGCCGAGGTCGGTGGGGCTGGAACGGACCAGATAGGTGCCGGAGAACACGGCGTCCTGCCAGGCCTGCATCGCGGCCAGCCGCACGCTCCAGTCATTGTCGAACTGATGCCTGAACTCGCCGAAGACGGTCGTGATCTTCTGCTCCTTGCGTTCCCAGGCATTGCCGGGGAAGGTCGAACGCGGCAGGTTCATGTGGCCGCCGGTCACGGTCAGCGGCAGGCCGCCCCAGAAATTGTTGGTGGAATCCTTCTGGTACGAGGCACCGACCGTCAGCAGGGTCCGTTCGCCGAGATCGGCCTCGCCGACGGCGTAGAACAGACCGTGGTCGTAGGCTTCCACATCGCGGAAGGTATGGGCGTCCTGCCATGAACCGACCACCCGCGCACGGACGGTGCCGTTTTCATTCAGGCTGCCGGACGCGTCGATTTCGCCCCGGTAGTTGTCCCAGCTGCCGACGCTGCCGGTCAGGCTGAGCTTCGGTGCCGCCGTCGGGCGCTTGCGTACCAGATTGATGGCGGCCGACGGCGTGCCGCTGCCACTGACCAGACCGGTGGCACCACGCACGATTTCCACCCGGTCGAACATCGCCATATTGGCCTGGGCGCCGACGATCCAGCCCTGGTAGCTGGACGGCAGCCCGTCGTACATCACATTGTCGACACTGAAGCCGCGGGCGCTGAAATCGGGCCGGCCCGGCCCGTTGCTGGTGCTGAGAAACAGGCCCGGGGCATTGCGGACCACATCGGTGATGCTGGTCATCGCCTGATCGTTCAGTTGCTGCCGGGTCATGACCGTGACCGCCTGCGGCGTTTCCCGGATCGACAGCGGCAAGCGGGTGGCGGTGCTCATCGAGCCGGTGGTGTAGGAGCCCTTGCCTTCGGTGACGGCACTGCGGCCGGTACTGGCCGAGACCGTGACTTCCGGCAGGGCGACCTCACCGGCGCGGTCGCCGCTGTGGACCGAAATGCCGGTGCCGGCCGGTGTGGCCAGCAGTCCGCTGCCGGCCAGTGCCTGGCGCAGGGCCTCGCCCAGCGTCATCGTGCCCTGCAGGGCCGGGGCGCGCCGGCCGGCGATCAGTGCGGCGTCGACCGAGATGGCGGTACCGGACTGCCTGGCCAGCGCATTCAGGGTCTGGCCGAGCGGCTGCGCAGGCAACGACAGGGTCTGTCGGCCGGAAAGGGCCGGGGAGGCATCGGCCGCGGCTGCAAACGGTGCAGCCAGGACCGCCAGCGTGACGGCGGCCAGGGAAAATCCACGGGGCATGTCGGAACGTCCTTGTGATGGGTTTGCCGTGAGGACGAACGGGAGCGCCATGACCGGACAATTATTTTGTCACCGGCCCTCAGCGTCGGGCCTGGATCCGGACCGGGCCGTCCGGGCTGCGGACGACCCGCACCGGCAGGATGCGCGGCAGGGCATCCAGAAAGGCCGCCGGGCGGGCGAGCGGGAAACTGCCGGTCAGGCGCAGGCCGGCCAGTGCCGCATCCCGTTCCAGCACCAGCGGCGTGGCCAGATAGTCGTTCCAGCGTTCGACCGCGACCGACAGCGGCTGCGCATCGAATACCAGCCAGCCCTGGCGCCAGGCGCCGACGTCGTCCGGTGAGACATGGCCGCTGCGCAGGCCGGCATGGTCGATATCGGCACTGTCACCTGCCGTCAGCGCGATGTCGGGCGACAGGGCGACGGTGCCTTCCCGGGTGGCGCTGCGTCGCCATACGCCGACCCGCCCGCTGGCGACGGCGACCCGCATGCCGGTCTGGCGAACGGCGACCGAGAACACGGTGCCGAACACCTGCACCCGGCCCCAGTCGGTTACGACAATGAAGGGCCGCTCGGGGTCGGGGCGGACATCGAAACGGATCTCGCCGTGCGCCAGCAGGACTTCGCGCCGGTCCCGGTAGTACAGGACCCGCGCTTCGGTGCGGGCGGCCAGCGCCAGCTGGCTGCCATCGGCCAGCAGACTGCTGCCGATCTGGCCCTGACCGGTTCGCAGGCTCAGTTGCTGCAGCGGCTGGGCCCGGTACCAGTGGCCGAGACCCCCGGTTGCCAGGCCCAGTCCAGCCAGACCGAGCACGCTTATCAGCCGGCGGCGGGTCAGGGTCTGCGCGCCGGTGCGGACCGGTGGCAGGGCAAGGGCACCGCGCAGGGAACCGGCTTCGGTCGCCTGCCACGCCTGCTGCGCGGCGCGGAACGCGGCCTCGTGGCAGGGGTCGGCCTGCCGCCATTGCTGCTGGGCCTGGTGACAGGCCTCGGCCTGGGCCGGGTCGCCGCCGTGCTGGCGGGCGATCAGCAGCAGCGCGTGCTCGAACAGGCGCTGCGCGGTCTGGCGTTCACGGCGGCAATCGGTTTCAGGACGGGGCATGGTGTGGTTCAGGCTGTGCGCAGCGTGGCGAGATCGAACAGATCGCAAACGGCCCGCACGATGTGTTTCTCGATGGCGGCCACGGTGGTGGCAAGGTGGAGGGCGGATTCGGCATGGCTGAAGCCGTAGATGCGAACCAGGATGAACGCTTCCCGCCGCTTGCGCGGCATGACCGCCAGCCGGGCGGCAAGGCGGCGGCATTGCTGGCGGGCATCGGCCTCGCGCTCCGGCGACGGGGCGCTGTCGGCACTGATCAGCCCCAGCGTGTCGAGCATGCGCTGCTCGGCCTGCCGGGCGCGGGCGTCATCGATCACGATGTTCTTGCCGATGCGGTACAGCAGCGCGCGCAGGTCGAGCACTGCCTCCGGCTGGCGCATGGCCAGCACCCGGGAATAGCTTTCCTGAACCACATCCGCCGCCGCATCGCGGTCACGCAGGGAACGGGAGAAGAAATTGACGAGTTCCAGGTAGTGGCGCGCAGTCATGAAGGGGCAGGAGGTCCGTGGCAAAACGTCACAAATGCAAACAAGAATCGTTATTATTTCAGTTGCATGAATATTTGTCGACCGCCATCGTGCGTGACACCCCTCCCAGTCAGACCACCACTGCAGGCGTTTTGTCGCCGCCGGTCTGTGCCGGGGCGGGAATATGACCAGCAGCTGTGTGTTGATTCTTCAAGTTATTTTCATTTTCTCCCTGCGGGAAAATGAATGTGGGCCATGATGAAAGGGAATGGAATGCACAGTGTTTCATTAGTGTTTCTTTACTCCCGATTCTCCCGGACTTACCCTGTTCCCGTAGATTGACCGGCCACGCATTGCCGATCCGGAATATCGGGTTTCCCTGGAATCCGGAATGTACACTTGGCGAATGTGTTGTTACCAAGTCATGCGCAGCCCATGGCTTCTCTACGTGATAATGACGCCATGATAAAGATTACCCTCCGCCAGCTGATATTGCTGCTTGCCCTGAGCATGGCGTTATTGACGCTGGGTTATACGCTGTATGCCAGTTACCAGACCCAGCGTGATCTGCTGATACAGCTGGAGCTGGAAAAAAATTATGCGTATGCGACCAAGCTGGCCAGCAGCACGGATAATTTTCTGGCTGCGGCCCAGCAGCAGCTGGCATTCAGCGCCAATCTGCTGCCACCGCTGATGGCGCATCCGGCATCGCTGGTGGCGGAAACCGAGCGCCTGAAGCGGCAGACCAACAGTTTCAATTCGGTCGTGGTCATCCGGCCGGACGGGCACATCCTGGCGTCTTCACCGGCGTCGCTGCACCTGACTGGCACCTGGCTGGACAGTGCCGGCTTTCGCGAAGCCCTGGCCAAGCGCAAACCACTGATTTCTCCGCCGTATATTGCCAGCACCGGCCGGCTGGTCATTTTCATCTCCCATCCGCTCTTTGCCCGTAACGGACGCTACCTCGGCTATCTGGGAGGGACGATTTATCTGCACGAACAGAATATCCTGCAGTCCCTGCTGGGCGAAAACCATTATCGCGATGGTTCCTATCTGTATGTCGTTGATAATAAAAGGCGGCTGATCTATCACCGCGATACCGCGCGGGTCGGAACGGTGGTGAACGGAAATCCGGCCATCGAGGCGGTGATTGCCGGCAAGGCAGGCAGTCAGCGGCTGATCAACTCCCGCCATGTCGACATGCTTGCCGGCTATGCGCCAATGCATCTTACCCAGTGGGGCATTGTTGCCCAGCGCCCCACGGCGGATACCCTGGACGGGCTGAATGCGCTGATGCTGAGCATCATCCGCCATGCGGCGCCGTTCTTCCTGCTGTCGGTGCTCGGGGTGTGGTGGATCTCGCGGGTCATTGCCCAGCCGCTGTCCAGGCTGGCCGCCACTGCCAGGGACTGGGATTCGCCAGCGGCGACCGAGGAAATCAATCAGGTCCGGGCCTGGTATGACGAAGCCGACAAGCTCAAGCGGGCGGTGCTGGCCGGACTGGGCCGGATCAACCAGAAACTGGGCCGGCTCAATGTGGAGAACGTTACCGATGAACTGACCGGGCTGATCAATCGTCGCGGCATGCAGGCGACGCTGGCGCAATGGCAGGCCGAACTACGGCCGTTTGCAGTGATCGCCATGGATATCGACCACTTCAAGTGGGTCAATGACCGGCACGGGCATGATGTGGGCGATCTGGTGCTGCAGTACCTGGCCCGGCAGATGTGCGAGGGCTCGCGCAGTGATGACCAGGTCTGTCGCAGCGGGGGCGAAGAGTTCTGCATGCTGCTGCCCGGTTGCAGCCTGGACATGGCGATCCAGATCGCCGAGCGCCTGCGCGAACGCATTGCTGCTACCAACTGTCCGACCGGGGAACCGGTCACCCTGTCGCTTGGCGTTGCCCACTGGCCGGGCAGTGCCGGAACCGTGACGGCCGTGTTGAAGGCGGCGGACGAGGCGCTGTATCTGGCCAAGCACAACGGGCGCAACCGGGTGGAAATGGCCGCGGCGGAAAAGTGAGCCGGTGAACCGAAGCCAGGGCCGGTCGCGGTTCTTTCGTGGTGGCCGGCATTGTGCGCAAACTCGTCCATCGTGCTGCATCGTCGGGGAATGAATGGCATGCGCCGGCTGGAGAAACCTGGAAACGGATCAATGGTTTGGCGGTTTTGCCGTGGTGGCGGTCCTGGCGTCTCCGGCGGCAGCCAATGACGAACGGGTGAATCCTGCCTGTGACGACGGTGGAAAAGTTGCGATCAGGGTGTTGACGCGTTACCGGTTTATGTACATAATTCGCCTCCTTGATCGCCGACGAAGGCAACGGAGACGGACCGGTCAGGAAATTGACAAGCGGCGGGGGCAACCCTGTCATTGCCAAAACAGCGCACCCGTAGCTCAGTTGGATAGAGTATCTGGCTACGAACCAGAGGGTCGGGCGTTCGAATCGCTCCGGGTGCGCCAGATGTCCCCATCGTCTAGAGGCCTAGGACACCGCCCTTTCACGGCGACGACCGGGGTTCGACTCCCCGTGGGGACGCCATAGTATCAAAGTGTGACACACGCACCCGTAGCTCAGTTGGATAGAGTATCTGGCTACGAACCAGAGGGTCGGGCGTTCGAATCGCTCCGGGTGCGCCATGTCCCCATCGTCTAGAGGCCTAGGACACCGCCCTTTCACGGCGACGACCGGGGTTCGACTCCCCGTGGGGACGCCAATTCAGGCGGCCGCTTCTTCTTTCGAGGAAGCGGCCGTTTTCACGTTCCGGCTTGCCCCGCTGCTCGGGCACGATCTGCCGGGAATAAGATAAAGCTGCATTCAATCAAGCTGTTGCTGATGCAGATCACAGCATTTTTACCGGAAAACCCCTGCAGTTTCCGAATTTCACGCTTGCAGAGGGTTAGCCACTATGGCATAGTTTCACCACTCCACGACGAGACGCGGCCATGCCGGTTTCGGGTCCGGCCTGCCGGACTGATCGCTGGAGTCGTCGCTGAAAAAGTGTGACATGCGCACCCGTAGCTCAGTTGGATAGAGTATCTGGCTACGAACCAGAGGGTCGGGCGTTCGAATCGCTCCGGGTGCGCCATCCATCCCCATCAGTTCCGGATTTGAAAAGGCCGCTTCGTCAGAAGCGGCCTTTTCGCGTCCGCTCACTGGTCCGGGCGGCATGTCTGCGCTACGCTGTGCGCGTATTCCTTTTCTCCGAACGATCACTGTCATGACGACTGTTTCCCTTGCCGGCCGCGAGCACGCGGTGGCCAATATTTTCTGCATCGGTCGCAATTATGCGGCGCACGCATCCGAGCTCGGCAATGCCGTCGAAACCGACGAACCGCTGGTGTTTCTGAAACCGACCTCGTCGCTGCTGCGTGAACCCGATCCGGTCCGGTTGCCGGTCTGGTCGGACGATATCCACCACGAATGCGAACTGGTACTGCTGGTCGGCCGCGACGCGCGTGACCTGGCGCCGGCGGAGGCGATGTCGGCGATCGCCGGCTATGGCATCGGGCTCGACCTGACGGCCCGCGACGTGCAGGCGGCGATGAAAGCCAAAGGCCAGCCGTGGACCAAGTCCAAGGGCTTTCCGGGGGCCTCCTGCGTGTCTGCCTTCGTTCCGGCCGGGCAGGTGGCGGCGGAGCGCTTCACCTTCTCGCTGCAGGTCAATGGCGAGACGCGCCAGCATGGCGACACGGCGCTGATGCTGTTTCCGCTACCGGTGATTGTCAGCTATCTGTCGACCCAATACGGGCTGACCGCCGGCGACCTGATCTATACCGGCACGCCGGAAGGCGTGGCACGCATTGCGGCCGGTGATCGCCTCGTGCTGACGCTGGACGGTGTGGTGTCGGCCGGCTTCGGGGTGATCTGATGGCGGATGCGCAAACCGGCCGGATCCGGCTGGACAAATGGCTGTGGGCGAGCCGCTTCTACAAGACGCGGGGGCTGGCGCAGGCGGCCATTGATGCCGGTCACGTCAGCCTGAACGGCGATCGTGCCAAACCGGCCCATGCAGTCAAGGTGGGCGACCGGGTCGGCCTGCGGCTGAATCAGCTCGAATATGCGCTGACCATTCGCGCCGTGTCCGACAAGCGCGGTTCGGCGACCATTGCGCGCGAGCTGTATGAGGAATCGGCGGAAAGCATTGCCCGGCGCGAGGAGCGCCTGCTGCAGCTGAAGGCCGAGCACGCGACTTTCCCGTACAGCGAGGGGCGACCGACCAAGAAGGCGCGTCGCGAGATCGATCGCTACCGGCGCGTCGACTGAGCCACGATACTGCCCGCGGTCTGGCCGTGCAGCCATGCGCCGTGACGGGCCGCCTGGCCGGCGCTCAGCCCCTGCGCCAGCAGGGCGGCGATCATGCCGGTCAGCGTATCGCCCTGGCCGGCCTGCGCCAGGCCCGGGTGTCCGGTCGGGTTGACGGTAAAGAAGCCGTCCGGCCCGGCCACCAGCGTGCCGCAGCCCTTCAGCAGCGCGACCGCGTTCAGACGGCTGGCCAGTTGGCGGACGGCGGCGATCCGGTCGGACTGTACCGCTTCGGTGCTGGTGCCCAGCAGTCGCGCCGCTTCGGCCGGGTGCGGGGTGATCACGGTTGCGGCGCCCCGGGTCCGGCACAGGTCGGCCAGGCCGGCATCGGCGGCGATCAGGTTCAGGGCGTCGGCGTCGAGCACCAGCGGTCCGCCGCGCTGCAGCGTGTCCCGCAGCAATTGCGCGGCCGCCGGCGACTGACCGAGCCCGGGGCCGATCGCCACGACCGTGACATCGGTGTGGGCGATGGCGCGGGGGGCGTCGTCGAGCATCAGTTCCGGGTATAGCGGGTCGACCGCCAGTGCCGGCTCCAGCAGCCCGATCCTGACCTTGCCGGCGCCGGTGCGCAGTGCTGCGCGCGCAGCCAGCAGGGCGGCGCCGGTCATGCCGGTCGCGCCGCCAAGCACGGCGACACAGCCGAAGCTGCCCTTGTGGGCATTCTGTTTTCGTGCCAGCCGGTGCGTAATGTCGTCGTCGGGCTGGTAGCAGGCGCCGTCGGCTGCCGGCCACCAGGCGGGCGGGATGTCCAGTGTGGCCAGATGCACGTCGCCGGCCTGGTCCGGGCCGTCATGGGTCAGCAGGCCGGGCTTGTCGGCAAGAAAAGTCAGGGTTTCGGTGGCGGCCACGGCGCAGCCGGTCACCTGGCCGCTCCAGGCGTCGAGTCCGGACGGCACATCGAGCGCCAGCCGGTGGCCGGAGATGCCGTTCAGCCAGTCGATGGCCGCACAGGCGGCCGCGTCGGGCGCGCGGCGCAGACCGATGCCGAACAGGCCGTCCAGTGCCAGCGCCGGTGCGGTGCGTGGCGCGACAACCAGGGTGACGCCGGCGGCCAGAGCCTGGGCATGGGCACGCCGCGCGTCGTCGGTTGCCGGCTCGCCCAGTGGCAGCCAGGCATCGACGCGATGGCCGCGTGCGGCCAGCCGGGCGGCGGCCAGCAGGGCATCGCCGCCATTGTTGCCGCGTCCGGCCAGCGCCAGGATCGGCTCACCGCGCACGATCCGCTGCTCGACCCGGTCGGCGATGGCGCCGGCCGCACGATCCATCAGCGGCATGCCGGCCTGCCCGGCGAGGGTTTCGATATGGCGCAGCGTGGCAAGCGTGTGGATCGGGCGGTTCATGTCAGTCTCCGGGGGCAGGCGGTGTTGCGGCAGGATCGGCCTCGCCCCAGCGCGCATGCAGCTGGTGCGGCACGCGCAACTGGTCGAGGATGCGGGCGACCACGAAGTCGACCAGGTCGTCGACCGTCTGCGGATGGGTGTAAAAGCCCGGCGATGGCGGCAGGATGATCGCGCCGGCGCGGGCCAGGCTCAGCATGTTTTCCAGATGGATGACCGAGAACGGCGTTTCGCGCGGCACCAGGATCAGCGGGCGGCGCTCTTTCAGGCTGACGTCGGCGGCGCGTTCGATCAGGTTGTCGGACAGCCCGTGGGCGATGGCTGCCAGCGTGCCCATCGAGCACGGGCAGACCACCATCGCATCGGACGGATTCGAGCCGCTGGCGACCGGGGCGAACCATTCGTCGCGACCATAGACCGCCAGCTGGCCGTCTGCGGCGTGAAAGCGGGCGGCAAGGTCGCGCTGGACCCCGGCCGGGCGGGACGGCAGGGTCCAGCCCATTTCCTGCCGGGCGACGATCTGTGCCGCCTGTGAATACAGCAGCCGGACGTGGACGCCAGCCTGCAGCAGGGTGTCGAGCAGGCGCAGCCCGTACGGCAGGCCGGAGGCACCGGTCAGGGCCAGAGTAACAGTGGCGGGAGGGGTCATTGGGGGCGTGAAGCGAGCAGTCGGGTGGTCATGATACCGTTCAGCGTGCCGGTGACGAAGGCGGCGGCGGCAAACAGCGGGACGAAATAGCCGAGGCCGTTGCTCGGAATCAGCCAGAGTCTGGCCAGCAGCAGCTGGCCGCCGATATGGCAGAACGCGGCAATCAGCGACAGGGTGACCGGGCCGAACAGGCGGCGGGGCAGGCGATGGGCGAGCGCCAGCCCGAGCAGGCTGGCCGCCCCCCCGGCCGCGCTGAGGAAGAAGCCCGGGGTGAACAGACTGCCGAGCAGCAGCGCGGCAGCGAAAATGCGCAGGACGCTGACAGCGATGGCGGCGCGCAGGCCGAGCCGTTCCAGTGCCAGCAGGGTGACAATATTGGCAAAACCGGGCTTGATGCCGGGCAGCGGCGTCGGAATGCCGGCGTCGAACAGCGCCAGCACGATGGCCAGCGCGGCCAGCCGCGCCAGACGACGATCGGCCGGCAGGGCGTGCAGCTCGATGACGCGCTCAGTAGCCAAGGCTGTCGTACTCCTGTTGCCGGCGCAGGACTTCGATGCTGGTCCGGTTCGGCAGGCAGATCGCCATTTCGCCGGGGCGGGACAGCCAGCCGTGGCGCACGCAGTACTGGCGCGGGCTGGGATCGGTGGCGATACGGGCACGCCCGTTGCGGACTTCGACCACGGTGGTGCCAAGCGGGCCGGGCACTGACAGGGTGCGGTTCAGCCGCAACGGCAGGTCTTCGACCACCCGGCCATCGGCGCGCACGCGCAGGGTCTCGCCGATGCCGTCACGCCAGAAGTGCAGGGCGCTGGCGACGACCAGCGCAGCGCCGAGCAGCAGCGCAAGCGCGTCGCCGGCGCGGAGTGGAATCATGCTTCGTCGAGTTCGCGATGGCGGACCAGTACCGTCTGCTCGCCCTGGCGCAGGCGGGCGGCGAGGCGTTCGCCGAGATAGACCGAGCGGTGCTGGCCGCCGGTGCAGCCGATGGCGACGGTCAGGTAATTGCGGTTGTCGAGACGGAAGGCCGGCAGCCAGCGTTCGATCAGCCCGGCGATGTCGTCCTCCATCTGGCCGACTTGCGGCTCGGCGGCAAGAAAGGCAGCTATCGGGGCATCGCGGCCGGTCATCGGCCGCAGCTCCGGGTCGTAGTACGGGTTTGGCAGACAGCGGGTATCGAACACGAAATCGGCGTCGAGCGGCACGCCATGCTTGAAGCCGAACGACTGGATGATCAGCACCAGCGAGCCGATGTCGAGCGACACGAAGGTACGCACATAACGGCGCAGCTGGTTGGCGGACAGGTCGCTGGTGTCGATGCGATGGCCGAGCTCGGCGACATCGCCCAGCATCTGCCGCTCCTGGGCCACGGATTCGGGAATGGTCAGCGCGCAGCCGGACAGCGGGTGGCGGCGGCGGGTTTCGGAAAAGCGGCGGATCAGGGTATCGGTCTGCGCGTCGAGGAACAGCACGCGGACGTCGTCACCGCTGGCGCGCAGCGTGTCCAGCGCCGCCGGCAGCGCACCGAGTGCGGCCGCGGAGCGGGTATCGACGCTGATGGCGACATGGTCGTAGCCGAACGGGCGCACCTGCTCGACCACGCTGGTCAGCAGGCTGGCCGGCAGGTTGTCGATGCAATAGAAACCGCTGTCCTCGAGCATGCGCAAGGCGATGCTCTTGCCCGAGCCGGACAGTCCGCTAATCAGGATCAGCTGCATTTTCCTGCTCCCTCAACATGCGCGTCTGCCGTTCGATGAAGTCGCGCGTGCTGTCGATGCCCCTGAGCTGGAGAATGTAATTGCGAACGGCGGTTTCGACCAGCACGCCCAGGTTGCGACCGGCAGCCACCGGAATGGTGACCTTGCGGATTTTGACGTTCAGGACTTCCTGCGTTTCCGACTGGATGGCCAGCCGGTCGATGTCCTGCATGATCTGGTCGGTGGCCTTGACCAGATGGATGATCAGTTTGAGGATCTTTTTCGGCCGGATGGCGGTTTCGCCAAACACCGTGCGGATATTGAGGATGCCGAGGCCGCGCACTTCAAGGAAGTCGCGCAGCATGTCCGGGCAGCGTCCTTCCAGGGTTTCCGGGCCGATGCGGAACAGGTCGACCGCGTCGTCGGCCACCAGGCCGTGGCCGCGGGAAATCAGTTCCAGTGCCAGTTCGCTCTTGCCCATCGCGCTGTCGCCGGTAATCAGCACGCCGACCTCGAGCACGTCGAGGAACACGCCGTGCAGCACGGTGGACACCGCCAGGACTCGCGCCAGGTAGATGCGCATCACGTCCATCAGGTACGGCGAGGCCTGGCTCGAGGCGATCAGCGGCACGCGCTGGTGTTCGCAGGCGGCCTTCAGTGCGGCCGGAACCGGCTGGCCGTTGGCGACGATGATGGCCGACATCGGCAGCCGGAACAGCTGCTCCAGCGCTTCGCGGGCCGCGTCCTGTCCCAGCTGGTTCAGGTAGTCGCATTCGGCGACGCCGAGCACCTGCAGGCTGTTCGGGTGGATCAGGTTCAGGTGGCCGACCAGGGCCAGGGTTGGCCGCTGGTCGTCGGTGCCGATCAGGTTGTCGATGCCGGACGAGCCGGCGACCCAGTTCAGATTGAGTTTCTGCCGGTTGTCCTGATAAAGCTTCCTGACCGTGATGCTAGGCATGGCTGTCCTGCTGGGTGGTCAGAAGCTGGAACAGGGTCTGGGCATCCGGTGCGGCGGCCAGCGCTTCGCGCAGCTGGCGGCGGCTGAACATCTGTGCGAGTTCCGACAGTACCTGCAGATGCAGGTCGGTTGCCTGCTCGGGCACCAGCAGCACGAACAGCAGGCTGACCGGCTTGCCATCGGGCGAGTCGAACGGAATCGGGGATTTCAGGCGGATGAAGCAGCCGGCGACGTCCTTGAGCCCCTTGGCGCGACCGTGCGGGATGGCAACCCCGTGACCGAGTCCGGTGGAGCCGAGTTTTTCCCGGGCGAACAGGCTGTCGAAAACGGTGCTGCGGGCAATGCCGTAGGCGTTCTCGAACAGGATGCCGACATGCTCGAACACGCGTTTCTTGCTGCTGACGTCGAGATCGACGAGCAGGTGGTCGGTGCTGGGCAGGATCTTTGCGATCAGACTCATGGTCGTCAACGAGTACGAGTAATCAAAACGGGGCCATTCTAGCCGGTTACGGCGGGAGCGTCTGCCGCATTAGTGGGCACCCCGGCCGGTCTGCACCAGCAAAGGGCAGACCGGCAGCGGAATGCCTGTGCCGGCACCCCTCCGGGCGCGAGGGCCCGCAATCAAACGGGGGGACTGCCGTTTCCGGCAGTCCCCCCCTTTCAGTCAGGCCTGAGCCAGCGGCACGACGACCGCGGGCGCTTGCCCTTGTGAGTCTTCTTCAGGCTCAGGCTTCGGAGCCGGCGGACAGCTCCTGTGCCTTGTGCGCCTTGTCCGAGAAGTGATCCGTACTCTTCTCCTTGTGCTTCAGCACCTGTCTGTCCAGCTTGTCGGCAACCAGGTCAATGGCCGCATACATGTCGGCTGCGACTTCCTCGACGTGGATGTCCTTGCCCTTCAGGTGAACGTCGACCGTCACTTTCTGGTCGAGTTTCTCGACCGAGAGGGCGACGTTGACGGCAATGACGTTATCGACGTGGCGGGTGATGCGGTCGATTTTTTCCGACAGGTAGTCGCGCAGGCTCGGAGTGACTTCGAGATGGACGCCGGTGATGTTCAGGTTCATACCCTAACTCCTTCTGGTGGGCTGGCGTATCCATGTTGCTGGATACGCAGGGGGCGCGCCTTGACGCGCGTTAAATCGTTTTCCGCTGGTTTACCGGTGGTATCAGCAATGCCTCGCGATACTTGGCGACGGTGCGGCGGGCAACCTGGATGCCCTCGTCACCGAGCCGTTCGGCCAGCACGCTGTCCGACAGCGGTTTGTGCGGGTCTTCGTCGGCAATCAGCTTGCGCAACCGCGCCTTGATGGCGGTAGCCGAGCATTCGCCGCCGGAATCGGTGTCCAGCGCCGTGCCGAAGAAGTACTTGAGTTCGAACACGCCACGCGGACAGATCAGATACTTGCTGCTGGTCACGCGGGAGATGGTCGACTCGTGCAATCCCAATTCGTCGGCGACGTCGCGCAGCACCATGGGGCGCATTGCGACTTCACCCTGATCAAAGAACGCCTGCTGTCGCTCGACGATGACCTGCGACACTCTGAGTATAGTGTCGGCCCGCTGTTCGATGTTGCGGATCAGCCACTTGGCTTCCTGCAGCCGGCCGGACAATTGTCCGGCCTCGCCGCGGTGCCGGCTGAGCATCTGCGCGTACAGCTGATTTACTTTCAATTTGGGCTGAGTCGCAGGATTCAAGAGGGGCAGCCAGATTCCGTTGCGATCGCGACGGACCAGCACGTCGGCCATCACGTAGTGGGTGTCGCCGCTGCCGAAACCGGCGGCCGGACGCGGGTTCAGCGAGGCGATCAGCGCCTGGGCCTGCCGGATCGATTCGTCGTCGGCGCCGGTGGCGCGGCGCAGCCGGGTGAAGTCGCGGTTGGCGAGCAGCGGCAGGTGGTGGCGGACGATGTCCTGCGCCAGCGGCCTGGCCGGCGACTCGGGCCGGGCCGCCAGTTGCAGCAGCAGCGATTCGGTCAGATCGCGCGAGGCGACACCGGCCGGCTCGAACTGCTGGACCAGGGTCAGCGCCACGGTCAGCTCGTCGGGATCGATCTCCAGTTCCGCCGGCAGATGGACGGCAAGCTCTTCCAGCGGGCAGGGCAGGTAGCCGTCGTCGTCCAGTTCCTCGATGATGACCATCGCCATTGCCCGGTCGCGGACCGACAGCGGCAGCTCGGCCAGTTGCGCCAGCAGATGCTCGCGCAGCGTGGTGGCCCGGGTCAGGTTCTGGTGCGGGTCCCAGTCGTCGTCTTCGTCGCTGCCGTTGCGGCCGTAGCTGGACCAGTCGTTGACCAGGTTCAGGTCGGTGGCGCTGTCGTCGTTGCCGCCGGCCCCGTCCTGCTGCTGCGGTGGCTCACGCGGCTCGTCATGGCCGTTGATGGCAATCTCGCCGGCATCGCTGACTTCCGCGCCGTTTTCGTCACGGCCCTCGTCGCGCTCCAGCAGCGGATTGTCGGCGATGAACTGTTCCACTTCCTGTTGCAAGTCCAGCGTCGAGAGCTGCAGCAGCCGGATCGACTGTTGCAGTTGGGGCGTAAGGGTCAGTTGCTGACCCAGCTTGAGCTGGAGGCTTTGCTTCATGGCCGCTGTCTAGAGGTGGAAATGCTCGCCCAGGTAGACGCGGCGGACATTTTCGTCCTCGACCAGCGCCTGGGGCTTGCCGGCGGCAAGTACGCTGCCGGCATTGATAATGTAAGCCCGATCGCAGATGCGCAGGGTTTCGCGAACATTGTGATCGGTGATCAGTACGCCGATGCCGCGCTCCTTCAGGTAGGAGATGATCTTCTGGATATCGATGACGGCAATCGGGTCAACGCCGGCAAACGGTTCGTCCAGCAGGATGAAACGCGGGCGCATGGCCAGCGCGCGGGCGATTTCCACCCGGCGGCGCTCGCCGCCGGACAGCGACAGCGCCGGGTTGTCGCGCAGGTGGGCGATGTTCAGATCGTCGAGCAGCAGCTCCAGTTCTTCCTGGATCTTCGCCCCTTTCAGTCCGGTCAGCTCGAGCACGGCGAGAATGTTTTCCTCAACCGTGAGCTTGCGGAAGATCGAGGCTTCCTGCGGCAGATAGCCGATGCCGAGCCGGGCACGCTGGTGGATGGCCAGATGGCTGGCATCGATATCGTCGATATGGATGTCGCCGGCATCGGCCGGCACCAGGCCGACGATCATGTAGAAACTGGTTGTCTTGCCGGCACCATTCGGACCGAGCAGACCGACGACCTCACCGCTGTTGATTTCCAGCGAGACATCCTGGACCACCGTGCGCTTCTTGTAGCGCTTCTGCAGGTGGCGGACGCTGAGGCGACTGGTGGCTTGCGTCATTTATTGGCGCCTTCCTTCTTTTCACGCGGCTGGATCACCACGGTGACACGGCCCTTGCCGCCCTTCATTGCCTGGCCATGGGCATCGCTGCGGGTGCCGGTGGCCTGGAATTGCTGGGTCTTGCCGTCGTAGATGATCACATTGCCGGTGACGACGTCGCCACCGCGCTGAACTCTGCCGTTGTCATAGATTGTAACCAGTTGCTTGGCGTTGTCGTAGTCAATGCGCTGGCCCTTGCCGTTGATCCACTCGACCTTGCCGTCGCTGTCAGGGTCGAGGCGCTGGCGGAAGGTGGCCGGGTTGCCGATGGCGGTGCCGTACTGGTTGCCGGCCTTGTCCTGGTTCACCGTCAGTTTGGCGGCGGTCAGCTTCGATGTGCCCTGGGTCAGGATCACATTGCCTTCGTAGACGGTCACGCCCTTCTGCTGGTCGAGACTGGCCTGGTCGGCTTCGATATTGATCGGTTTGCTGCGGTCGGCCTTTTCGGCATGGGCGGCGAGGGCGCTGCAGACGATCAGGGCACCTGCGGCGAGGCGGAAGGAATTATTCGGATTTCGGCGGAGCATAAGTCATCCTGACGCGCGATTTGAGTTTGTATTGTTGGGTGGCATCGGCGTAGTGGAAACCCACCGAGTCAATGCGGTTGCCGCCTTCGACGTAGATTGCCGGCGCCAGGGTGTCGGCGGTGCGCTTGCGCGTATCGACGGTCAAGCGGGTGGTGTCCAGCGTGGCCGGCAGCGGATGCTGCGCCGAAGGCTCTCGCCGGGCGCGGACCTTGCCGTCGAGGAAGGCGATGCCGGTATCGTTGTTGTACAGGCCGCTGGTGGTAAAGATCGACAGATCCTTCCGTCCCAGGCTGTACTGTTCCAGCGTCGAGTCGGTAAAGAATACCCGCTTGTCTTCCGGATATTGCCACATGGATTTGCCGAAGGCGTGGCGGTCGATGCGGCCATTGGCGTCGAAGCTGGTGCCGACAAAGTCGGACGCCATGTACTCGACCGTACCGCGGTTGACCGGGTCGCGGCCGGCCGGCAGCATCGACAGCAGGTATTCCAGCCACAGCGTCAGCAGGATCAGGATCACGGCCAGCAGCAGCGGGAACAGGCGCGAGGCATTGCGGAGTGCGAACATGGCTCAGTCTTCCAGGTACGGCGCGAGCGCCGCGTCCAGCGTGCCCTGGGCCTGCATGATCAGTTCACAGACTTCGCGCACCGCGCCGTGGCCGCCATGGCGACCGGTCACGTAGTGGGCGTGGCTGCGCACGATATCGGGCGCGGCCGGCACCGCGACGGCGAAGCCGACCTGGCGCATGACCGGCAGGTCGACCACGTCGTCACCGACATAGGCACAGGCGGCCGCGTCGAGCCCGGTTCTGGCCAGCAGATCGGCGAATGCGGCGCGCTTGCCTTCCGACCCCATGTACAGGTGATCGATGCCGAGCGCGCGCGCGCGATGCTCGGTGGCGCCGGAGGCGCGGCCGGTGATGATGGCAAGGGCGACGCCGCTTTTCTGCAGCATCTTCAGGCCGTGGCCGTCGAGGGTGTTGAATGCCTTGATTTCCTCGCCGGCCGGCGTGAAATACAGCTGGCCGTCGGTCAGGACGCCGTCGACGTCGAGGATCAGCAGGCGGACGGGAACTGCGAGTGCATGGACAGTGTGCATAGTCAGTATCGTGTTACACCACACCGGCGCGGAACAGATCGTGCATGTTCAGCGCGCCAGCCAGTTTGCCGTTCGTGTCGAGCACGAGCAGGCCGTTGATCTTGTTAGCCTCCATGACCTTGACCGCTTCGGCCGCGAGCCGGTCGGCAGCAATGGTCTTGGCGGCCGGCTGCATGACCGTGCCGACCGGGGTGGCGAGGAAATCCGCCTGACCGGCATCGATCAGCCGGCGCAGGTCGCCGTCGGTAAAGATGCCGCGCAGCGTGCCGTCCGCGTCGGCGATGGCTGTCATGCCCAGCCCCTTGCGGCTGATTTCCAGCAGCGCATCGCGCAGGCTGGCGTCCGGTGCGACCACGGGCAGCGCATCACCGCCGTGCATCACGTCCGAAACATGGACCAGCAAACGCCGGCCCAGGCTGCCGCCCGGATGCGACAGCGCAAAATCCTCGGCACGGAAATTCCGCGCATCGAGCAGCGTCAGTGCCAGCGCGTCGCCGAGCGCCAGCGCGGCGGTGGTGCTGGCGGTCGGTGCCAGACCGAGCGGTCCGGCCTCGTGTTCAATGGCCGCGTCCAGATGGATGTCCGATTCGCGGGCCAGCGTCGACGTGTCGCGGCCGGTCATGCCGATCAGGGTGACGCCCTTGCGGCGGATGGCCGGCAGCAGGGCGATCAGCTCACCGGATTCGCCCGAATAGGACAGGGCGATCACCACGTCGCCGGCGGCAATCATGCCGAGGTCGCCGTGGGCGGCTTCGGCCGGGTGGACGAAGAATGCCGGCGTGCCGGTCGATGCCAGCGTGGCGGCAATCTTGCGCGCGATATGGCCGGACTTGCCCATGCCGGTCACGATGACCCGGCCACGGCAGGCGAGCACCGCGTCGACGGCGGCAAGAAAGCTGCCGTTCAGGCGTGCGGACACGCCCTCGATGGCTTGAGCTTCGGTGGCGAGAACATCGCGGGCAAGGGCGAGGCGATGGGCGGACAGGGATGCATTCATGTCAGGTCGGGAGGGCGCTGTCACCCTCCGTCAAAAGATGTCGTAGTGGGGGAGTATACCAAGCGTTAAACTCGCGGCGTTTCCGATACTTCATGCCACTGTCGATTTCCTGATGCATTCATTAGCACCTGTCGTTGCCATCCTGTTCGCCGCCGTCGGGGTCATCACCCTGTGCCGGGCGGTCAAAGTCCCCGCCATGCTCGGTTACCTGCTGGTGGGATTCATTGTTGGCCCGGGCGGGTTCGCGCTGATTGCGGGGACTGACCAGTCCCAGTTTCTGGGTGAAATCGGCATTGTTTTCATGATGTTCACCATCGGTCTTGAATTCAGTCTGCCGAAACTGCGGGCGATGCGGCGCATCGTGTTCGGGCTTGGCGCCGGCCAGGTGGTGGTGACCCTGCTGGCAGTCATGGTGCTGTTCATCGCGCTGGGCGGGCGGCCGCTTACCGGCTTTACGCTTGGCGCGGTGGCGGCCCTGTCGTCGACCGCGATCGTGTCCAAGCTGCTGACCGAGCGGCTGGAACTCAATGCGCCGCACGGGCAGATGTCGATCGGCGTGCTGCTGTTCCAGGATCTGGCGGTGGTGCCGATGCTGATTCTGCTGCCGGCGCTGGCCGGCAATGCCGAAACGCTGGCACTGGATCTGGCGATCGCCTTCCTGAAGGTCGTGCTGGTGATGGTGCTGCTGTTCACCGTGGGTCAGAAGCTGCTGCGGCCGTGGTTCCATGTGGTCGCCCGGCAGCGCTCGGGCGAACTGTTCATGATCAATGTGCTGCTGATCACGCTGTCGATTTCGTGGCTGACCGAACTGGCCGGGCTGAGTCTGGCACTGGGGGCTTTCGTCGCCGGCATGTTGATCGCCGAAACCGAATATCGCTACCAGGTCGAGGAAGACATCCGGCCGTTCCGCGACATTCTGCTCGGCTTCTTTTTCATCACCATCGGCATGCGGCTCGATCTCGCCGCGCTGGCCGAGCGTTTCTGGCTGGTATTCGCCTTTGTGGCCGTGCTGGTACCGGGCAAGGCCATCGTCATGTTCGCGGTGGCGCGAACCTTCCGCTATCGGGCCAATGACGCACTGCGAACCGCACTGGCGCTGGCACAGGGGGGTGAGTTCGGTTTCGTGCTGATCGCGCTGGCCGGCAACCTGGGACTGGTGGCGCCGGCGATCGAACAGGCGGCGATCACCTCGGTGCTGATCTCGATGCTGATGTCGCCATTCCTGATCCAGCAGACGCCGCGGCTGGTGCGCCTGCTGATCCGTTCGGACTGGGTCAGCCAGGCGGCCGATCTGCACCAGATCCTGGTGTCGAGCATGATGCGCAACGAGCACGCGATCATCTGTGGTTACGGTCGCAGCGGCCAGGCGCTGGCGCGGCTGCTGGAAAAAGAGGACATGAGCCTGTTCGCGCTCGATCTCGATCCGGAGCGGGTGCGCGAGGCGGCGGCGGCCGGCGATGCAGTGGTATTTGGCGATGCCGGCAAGCGGGAAGTGCTGCTGGCTGCCGGCCTGATGCGGGCCAAGGTGCTGGTGATTACCTTCGCCGATACCCATGCCAGCATGCAGATCCTGCGCGTGGCGCAGACGTTGCGGCCAGACCTGCCGATTATCGTGCGCACCGTCGACGACAGCGATATCGACCTGCTGCGCGAGGGCGGGGCGGACGAAGTGGTGGCCGAGGTCATGGAAGGCAGCCTGATGCTGGCCAGCCATGCGCTGATGGCGATGGGGGTGCCGATGAACCGGGTACTGCGCCGCATCCGCTCGGTGCGCGAGGAGCGCTACAGCCTGTTCCGCGGCTTCTTCCGCGGCATTACCGACGACACGCTGGCACTGGACGACTCCAAGCAGTCACGGCTGGGAACGGTGCTGCTGGCGCCGGGCGCGGCATCGATCGGCCAGTGTCTGGGCGAACTGGACCTCGGTGCACTGCATGTACAGGTGCGGGCGGTCAAGCGCAAGCAGGGTCGGGTGATCGGTCCGGACGATGCCTTCGTGCTGCAGGCCGACGACGTGCTGGTGCTGCTGGGTTCGGCCGAACACCTGGCGGCGGCCGAGCTGCTGCTGCTGGAAGGCGTCTGAGTCGCGGGTATGATTGGACATCATCAGGTCGGCGCCGGTCAGGCGCCGGGGGAGGAAAATCGTCATGAAAAGCATTGCCGACATCCGCAAGGATTACGCCAGCCGCGAGCTGAATGAAACCGACTGTCTGGCCGACCCGGTCAGGCAGTTTGAAATCTGGATGGACGAGGCCATTACCGCCGAACTGGTCGAACCGACGGCAGTACTGGTGTCGACCGTCAGCCCCGAGGGCCGGCCGGCGGCACGGGTGGTGCTGCTGAAGGGGGTCGAGAACGGCCGGTTCGTGTTCTTCACCAACTACCAGTCGCGCAAGGGGCGGCACCTGGAAGCCAACCCGGTCATCGCCCTGACCTTTTTCTGGCCGGGGCTGGAGCGCCAGGTCAATATCGAGGGCGTGGTCGAGCGCCTGCCGTCCGCCGCATCGGACAGCTATTTCGACAGCCGGCCTTACAAGAGCCGGGTCGGCGCCTGGGCCAGCGAGCAGAGCCAGCCGATTGCCGGTCGCCATGTGGTGATGGCGCGGTTTGCGCAGTACGCGGCCAAGTACGCGCTGCATGTTCCGCGTCCGCCGCACTGGGGCGGCTTTGCGGTGATTCCGGAGCGGATCGAGTTCTGGCAGGGGCGTCCGTCCCGCCTGCACGATCGCGTGCTGTACCAGTTGCAGGCCGACGGCAGCTGGAGCCGCGACCGGCTGGCGCCATGATGATGGCGGCGCCAGCGCTGGTCTGATTCATTCACGACGCCATTTTCAGCCCGAGAATGCCGGCCACGATCAGGCCGATGCAGACCAGCCGCGCCGCCGTGGCCGGGTCGTTGAACAGCACGATACCGAGGGCGGCGGTGCCGACGGCGCCGATGCCGGTCCAGACGGCATAGGCGGTGCCGATCGGCAGGTCGCGCAGCGCCAGCCCGAGCAGGACGATGCTGAACAGCATCGAGATGCCGGTCAGCACTGACGGCAGCAACCGGGTGAAGCCCTCGGTGTATTTCAGGCCGATGGCCCAGCCGATTTCAAACAGACCCGCGATAAACAGCATGAGCCAGGCCATGGTCAGTCCTTTCCTTGTGCGGGGAGCGAAGTCTCCCGCGTGAGTGTCAGCAGGCGTTCGATCACCGCTGTCCGCGTGACCGGGTCCAGCGGTTCGATACCGAACGCTTCATTCATCCAGATGCCGTCCACGGCCAGCCGCACGATGTGGGCCAGCAGCGGGTCGGCCACGTCTGCGGCGATCTGCGCCTGCCAGTCGCGCTGGCGGTCGGCATAGCGGGCGACCTGCTCCGGCCGGGTGCCGAGCGCGGCGATCAGCGAGGCTTCGCGCCGGGCAACGGTTTCGCTGTCGAGATCAGGCGGCAGCGCGGCCAGCAGGTAGGCGCGGACGCCAGCGCCGTGGCTGGGGTCAGCCTGCCGGTAGGCGTCCATGCGGGCATCGACCGCCCGGGTCAGCCGGGCGATCAGGGCCGCCACCAGTGCATACTTGCCGGCATAGTGGTACAGCAGGCCGCCTTTGCTGACGCCGGCCCGTGCCGCCACGCTGTCCAGAGTCAGATTGGCGACGCCGTGTTCCATTACGCAATGTTCGGCCGCATCGAGAATGCGGTTCTGGGTGTCCGTTGTCGTCATGGCACCGAATGTAAACCGTCCGGACGGTACAGTAAAGTGCCGGGCGCGATGGCGGGCGTGCTGCTAGGCTGTGCGCCCCTGCCAGAAACCCGCCTGCCATGTACCGACTGATCGACCGCCAGCCCGACTTCATCATTATCGACAAGGCACCGGGCGTTGCCGTGCATCGCGACCAGGAAGCGCAGGGCCTGCTTGATGTCCTGCGCGCGGATCTGGGGTGCGACAGCCTGCATCTGGTACATCGTCTCGATGCGATCACCTCCGGCCTGATGGTGCTGGCGACGCATCGCGATGCCGCGCGTACGCTGTCGCAGGCGTTTCATGACCACCAGGTCGACAAGTTCTATCTGGCGCTGTCCGATCGCAAGCCGGCGCGCAAGCAGGGCTGGGTGACCGGCGACATGGACCGCGGCCGCCGCGGCAGCTGGCGCCTGTTGCCGACCCGGGTCAATCCGGCCATTACCCGGTTCTTCTCCGTCTCGGTCGAACCCGGCGTGCGCGCCTTTCTGCTGCGGCCGTGTACCGGCCGCACCCATCAGTTGCGCGTGGCACTGAAAAGCCTCGGCAGCCCCCTGCTGGGCGATCCGCTGTATCACGCGGCCGATGCGGCGAATGCGGCGGCCGATCGCGCCTACCTGCATCACTACGCGTTCGCCTTCGAGCTGGGCGGGCGCCGCTGGCGCTATGTCCAGCCGCCGACGACCGGTACGCATTTCCTGGCGGCGCCGTTTGCGGCAGCGCTCGGCCGTTTTGATGATCCCTGGGCGCTGGATTGGCCGGAATCATGTCTAACTCGTTGATTTTAAATTTGATTGTTGAATGGCTACTGTCTGGCGAGGCCGGGCTTTCCAATGCAAGCCAATGATTTTGTTTGATAAAATGTCGCCGCGCGCTACATTCGATAGCCGAGCGGGGCATTTGCGGCTAGAATCGCGTCTATAGATAGCGATGCAACGGGTTGCCCTGGCCGGCAGCCCGTTTTGCTTGATCGGCCCGCGCAGCGAGCCCGAAGGCATCTGTGGCAGCATGCAGGCGGAGACGCCGGAACGGATACCGAGTCGGGTAGCCGGACCCGGCGTCTGTCGCCGTTGGCGATTTCGCCGGCCTGCGCGGATCGACACGGGCACGCCCGGCACGGGCGAGTTTCCGTCGGAGCACACCATGCAACAGCCTGTCATCACCGTATCCACCCTCGATCTCGACCGATTGGAGGCCCTGCTGGAGAATATCGACAGCAAGGCTTTCCCCGCAGCCGGGCAACTGGCCCGCGAACTCGATCGTGCCGAAGTGGCCGAGCCCGCCGACATGCCTGCCGGCGTTGTGACGATGAATTCGCGCGTGCGTTTTGCCGCCGACAATGGCGAAATCCGCGAATACACACTGGTTTACCCGAAAGACATGAACGGCAACCCGGACCGGCTGTCGGTGCTGGCGCCGGTTGGCGCGGCGCTGCTCGGCCTGTCGGTCGGGCAGACGATCGAATGGCCGATGCCGGACGGCGCGACGCTGCGCCTGACCGTGCATGAAGTGATCTGGCAGCCGGAAGCCGCAGGCGAGCTGCACCGCTGATTCGCGCGAAACCGACGGCCCGCATGAGCACACTGACCGATCTGAAGTACCTGAAGACCGTGATCGAGACCGCATTGCTGGTCGCGACCGAGCCGCTGTCGGTCCATGACCTGAAGCGGCTGTTCACCGAATCGCTGCAGTCGGGCCTGATCTACGAAATGGTGGAGGAAATCCAGAACGAATGGCGGGGTCGGGGCATCGAACTCGTCAAGCTGGCCAGCGGCTGGCGCTTTCGCGCCCGGGCCGAATTCAAGCCTTACCTGGAACGACTGAGCCCGGAGAAACCGCCGCGCTATTCGCGCGCGGTGATGGAAACCATCGCCATCGTTGCCTACCGGCAGCCGGTGACGCGCGGGGACATCGAGTCCATTCGTGGCGTCTCGGTTTCCAGCCATGTGATGCAGACCCTGTCCGAACGGGGTTGGATCGAAGTCATCGGCCACAAGGACGTGCCGGGACGTCCCGGTCTGTACGCCACGACCCGCAAGTTTCTCGACGATCTCGGCATGAAGTCGCTGAAGGACCTGCCACCGCTCGCCGATATCGGCGCGCTGGTCATACCCGAAATACCGAATGACGACGCGGGCGCAAAAGACGCCGCGTCGGCGCAAGCATTGAACGAAAGCCCAGAAGATGTCGAAACCGAAGCCCAGTAACCAGCGCACTGCCCGCCAGCCGGCCGCGCGAACGCACCGCGACCAGCCGAAGGCGCCGTACTCCGCGCCGCGTGGTGGCAACCAGAAGCCGTTTGGCCGCCCGGAAGGGGAAGCGGGCCGTGGCGCGCCGCGCCAGGGCGGAGATCGCCCGGCCTACGGCGGCTCGCGTGATGACGACCGTCGTCCGTCCGGCCCGCGTGGCGAGGGCGGCTTCAGCCGTGGCCCGAAGCCGTTTGGCGACCGTGCGCCGCGCCAGGGCGGGGATCGTCCGGCCTATGGTGGCCCGCGCCAGGGGGGAGACCGTCCGGCGTTCGGTGGCCCGCGTGACGGCGGTGACCGTCGTCCGTCCGGCCCGCGTGGCGAGGGCGGCTTCAGCCGTGGCCCGAAGCCGTTTGGCGACCGTGCGCCGCGCCAGGGCGGGGATCGTCCGGCCTATGGTGGCCCGCGCCAGGGGGGAGACCGTCCGGCGTTCGGTGGCCCGCGTGACGGCGGTGACCGTCGTCCGTCCGGCCCGCGTGGCGAGGGCGGCTTCAGCCGCGGCCCGAAGCCGTTTGGCGACCGCGCACCGCGTCAGGGCAGTGACCGCCCGGCCTATGGCGGCCCGCGCGGTGATGGTGATTTCAACCGTGGTCCGAAGCCGTATGGCGACCGTCCGCCGCGTCAGGGCGGTGACCGCCCGGCCTATGGTGGCCCGCGTGACGGCGGCGACCGCCGTCCGTCCGGCCCGCGTGGCGACAGTGATTTCAACCGGGGTCCGAAGCCGTATGGCGACCGTCCGCCGCGTCAGGGCGGTGACCGCCCGGCCTATGGTGGTCCGCGTGACGGCGGCGACCGTCGCCCGTCCGGCCCGCGCAGCGACAGCGGCTTCAGCCGTGGCCCGAAGCCGTATGGTGATCGTCCGCCGCGTCAGGGCGGCGACCGTCCGGCGTTCGGTGCTCCGCGTGACGGCGGCGACCGCCGTCCGTCCGGCCCGCGTGGCGACAGTGATTTCAACCGTGGTCCGAAGCCGTATGGCGATCGTCCGCCGCGTCAGGGCGGCGACCGTCCGGCGTTCGGTGCTCCGCGTGACGGCGGCGACCGCCGTCCGTCCGGCCCGCGCAGCGACAGCGGTTTCGGCCGTGGTCCGAAGCCGTTCGGTGACCGTGCACCGCGTCAGGGCGGGGATCGCCCGGCGTATGGTGGCCCGCGCGACGGCGGCGACCGCCGTCCGTCCGGCCCGCGTGGCGACAGTGATTTCAGCCGGGGTCCGAAGCCGTATGGCGATCGTCCGCCGCGTCAGGGCGGTGACCGCCCGGCCTATGCTGGTCCGCGTGATGGCGGCGACCGCCGTCCGTCCGGCCCGCGTGGCGACAGCGATTTCAACCGCGGTCCGAAGCCGTATGGCGACCGTCCGCCGCGTCAGGGCGGGGATCGCCCGGCCTATGCTGGCCCGCGTGACGGCGGCGACCGCCGTCCGTCCGGTCCACGTGGCGACAGTGATTTCAACCGCGGTCCGAAGCCGTATGGCGATCGTCCGCCGCGCCAGGGCGGCGACCGCCCGGCCTATGCTGGTCCGCGTGATGGCGGTGACCGCCGTCCGTCCGGCCCGCGCGACGGTGGCGACCGTCGCCCGTCCGGCCCGAAGCCGTTCGGTGGCGAAGGCAATGCCTATCGTGGCCCGAAGGCAGGCAATGGCGGACCGGCGGCAAGCCGCCCGGGCAGCTATCTGCCGGTGCTTCGTGCCAAGAAAATGCCGCAGCGCCATCTGTCGGGCAAGCTTGAGCAGAAAATGCTGAAGCTGCGCGAAACACGTATCGACCCGAACAAGGGGCTGCACGAAATGCGCCTGCAGAAGGCGCTGGCACTGATGGGGCTGGGCTCGCGTCGCGACATGGACGAGATGATCACCCAGGGCCGCGTCAGCGTGAATGGCGAAGTGGCCGAACCGGGCACGCGCGTCGTGCCGGGTGACAAGGTGCGCGTCGATGGTCGCCAACTGGCCATCCGCTGGCCGGACCGCCTGCCGCGCGTCATTGTCTACCACAAGCAGGAAGGCGAAATCGTCACCCGTGACGACCCGGAAGGCCGGGTCACGGTGTTCGAGCGTCTGCCGCAGACGCGCTCCAGCAAGTGGGTCGCCGTTGGCCGCCTCGACGTCAACACTTCCGGGCTGCTGATTTTCACCACCTCGGGTGAGCTGGCGAACCGGATGACGCACCCGAGCTTTGAAGTCGATCGTGAATACGCCGTGCGCACACTGGGCGCGCTGACGCCGGATCAGATGAAGGAATCGACCCGGGACATCGAACTCGAGGACGGACCGGCGCGCTTCCAGTTCATCCGCGAGGAAGACGACAAGGAAGAAAGTGCGAACCACTGGTACCGTGTCGGCCTGCGCGAAGGGCGCAATCGTGAAGTCCGTCGTCTGTTCGAACACTTCGGCCTGACCGTCAGCCGCCTGATTCGTGTCCGCTTCGGCATCGTCACGCTGCCGTCGCGGCTCAAGCGCGGGCAGTTCTACGAACTCAATGAACTGGAAGTCGCCAAGCTGGTGCAGTGGGCCGGCCTGACGCTGGCCGGAACCAGCGACGACGCCTGATCGTCTGCAGCGCCGCCGCGAGGGGGCGCTGCGTCTTTATCCCTGGAGGAACAAGCCCATGAACCGGTCCCGATGGATCGTTGCCGTCATGGCCTCGCTGCTTAGCGGTTTGCTGGTCGCCTGCGGTGGCAGTCCCGCGCAGGCGGAACCGGCTGCCGATACGGCGGCACTGCCGGCGCAGATCGCCGATACTGTGGATGTGGATGTGCTGAAGCAGGCGATGGTTGGCCGTTTCCGTGGCGAGTTGCCGTGCGCGGACTGCAGCGGCATCGACACCGACCTGACGCTGAATGCCGACATGAGCTACCAGCTGAGCGAAACCTATCTCGGCAAGGGCAAGCCGTTCGTGTCGACCGGCAAGTGGAATGTGGTCGATGGCACGCGCAAGATCGAGATCGACTACGACAAGCCGGGTCAGGGCCGCTATTTCCAGCTGGCCGGCAAGCACTTGCAGATGCTGGACAGTGACGGCAATCCGGTCGACAGCAAGCTGAATTACACGTTGACGCGACAGTAAGCACTGGCGCGTCCCGCCGCCTGCGTGCCGCTGGCGGCGGTTTTCCGCGTCGCCACGGCACGGGCCTTTCCCCCGGGTTCCGCCATGAACAAAGCCTTTACCCAGGAAGATGACAACGAACAGGACGACGACCTGCCGGTCGAGCGTCAGTTGCCGCGTTCGGGCAAGAATTACATGACGCCAGGTGGCTGGCAGCGCATGAAGGACGAGCTGTACCACCTGGTACATCGGGAACGGCCGGAAGTCACCCAGATCGTCAACTGGGCGGCCGGCAATGGCGACCGTTCGGAGAATGGCGACTACCTGTATGGCAAGCGCCGGCTGCGGGAAATCGACCGTCGCATCCGTTTTCTGACCAAACGGCTGGAAGTGGCCGAGGTGGTCGATCCGGAACGGCGCGAGCCGACCGACCAGATTTTCTTCGGCGCGACCGTCGTCATGCTGCGCGGCAACGGGCAGGAACAGACGGTCAGCATTGTCGGCGTCGACGAGATCGACGTGGCACGCGGCCATATCAGCTGGGTGTCACCGATTGCCCGGGCCCTGATCCAGGCACGCGAGGGAGACGAAATCCTGTTTCGCGGCCCTGACGGCGATGAGCAGATCGAGATCCTGGAAGTGCGCTACCAGCGCGTGGACCCCTGAGTTCATTGCGCGTAACCATCGTGCAGCGTCGCGTTCCGAAATGTAGTACCGGGGTTTTGGGTCAATTTTTGTGACATAATTGCGCCCAGTGATGACCGTTGGACGGTCCGCGGACCGGTTCCGCTCCGCCCTGTCCAGATTGCCCCGTGCCTGCCCGTATCCGCTGTGTGCCCTGTCTCGCCCGTCGACGCGTTCCGCGACGGCGGGCTTTCGTGCGCCCGGACCCTGCCGGTCAGGGGCAACTGGCGGTTGTCCAATGACAACCTCAGAGGAAATCGAAAAATGAACTCCAAGTTGCTGCGCATCCACGGCAAGGTCCAGGGGGTGTACTACCGGGACAATGCGGTGGCCCAGGCGGGCGAGCTCGGTGTCACGGGCTGGGTGCGCAATCGGCATGACGGCACGGTCGAAGCGCTGGTTTGCGGCGCGACCGAAGCGGTCGAGGCATTCATCAACTGGGCGCACAGCGGTCCCGCCGACGCCCGGGTCGACAAGATCGAACTGACCGACGGCAGCCAGCACGGCATGCCGCTGGCGTTCGAGCGCTGGCCGACGCGCTGACACGCATTCTTCAGGTATTGCATCCGGTTTGATCTCCTTTTATGACGTACGCTTGTGTTGCATCGCTGATGAATATGGATTGGGCGCTTAAGCTTGGCTTGAGAATTCAACAGGGATGCCGAATATTGTGACCGTCCAGGGGATCAGCTGGAATGGCAGTGATGTCACGGTGCCGCACCGGGTGAGAACATGGTGCACGAGCGGATGCGCCCAGGTCATTGATAAATCTGCCGTATCGAGTGCTGGCACCACCCGGCGAAATACGGTACGGGAGTCATCGTGAAACAGCAAACCGGCGGCATGACTCCGCCGGTTTGTGTTTTTCCGCAGCAGATCAGGCCGCCGCCATCCCCATGGCCGCCGCAATGCCGAGTCCCGCGAACAGACAGGCCGAGACGATGTGCACGGCGCGGGTCGGCAGGACATTGGCTGCCTTGTGGCCGATCCAGACCGCCGGCGCATTGGCCAGCATCATGCCGACCGTGGTGCCGGCGACGACGGCGAACAGCGCGTCGTACTTGGCGGCCAGCATCACCGTCGCGATCTGGGTCTTGTCACCCATTTCGGCCATGAAGAAGGCGATCACGGTCGCGGTAAACACGCCGGCGCCATCACGGATGCGGATTTCGTCCTCGTCGATCTTGTCGGGAATCAGCATCCAGACGGCCATGCCGACAAACGACGCGACCAGTACCCAGCGCAGGACGTCCGGGGAAACCAGCGTGACCAGCCACGCGCCCAGACTGCCGGCGATGGCGTGATTGACAATGGTGGCGACAAAGATGCCGGCGACGATAGGCAGCGGTTTGCGGAAACGGGCGGCGAGCAGCAAGGCCAGCAACTGGGTCTTGTCACCGATTTCGGCCAGCGCGACGACGCCAGTGGAGATGAAGAATGCGGACATGTGGAGTTCCCGAGGCTCGATACGACACCATGATCGCGCGTCGCCCGAGCCTCGAAAGAGAGCGGACGGCGATCATGGGTCTTGCCGCGAAAAGTCTGTGCTTTCCGTCGCGTGCCACGGCCTGTCGGCCAAGTCTGTTGACACGCGCCCCCGCTGTGCTGCCGCGGGCCGGCTACTCCCCCAGGACTGGGTGCCCGGCAGAACCGGGCGAGAAGAGCGCGCATTCTAGCGGCAGGGTGCGGGCGGCGTAAAGCCCCCGGCCGGCGATGCCGCGCGAAGCTTGCCGGGCGTGGCTGCCGCATGCCTATAATCCCGAGTAAATAAGTCGGAATTCATTGCACAGGAGTTCATGCGTCATGGCCAGATATTCGCTCGACAAAGACAAGATCCGCATCGTCCTGCTCGAAGGCGTGCACCAGAACGCGGTCGACGCGTTGCTGGCGGATGGCTACACCAATATCGTGCGTCATGCCAAGTCGCTGTCCGGCGACGCGCTGGCGGAAGCGGTCGCCGATGCACACATGGTCGGCATCCGTTCGCGTACCCAGCTGACCGACGCCGTTTTCGGTTCGGCGAAAAAGCTGATGGCGGTTGGCTGCTTCTGCATCGGCACCAACCAGGTCGATCTGGACGCCGCCGCCAGGCGTGGTGTCCCGGTGTTCAATGCCCCGTTCTCCAACACCCGCTCGGTGGCGGAACTGGTGATCGCGGAAACCATCATGCTGATGCGCGGCATTCCCGAGCGCAGCGCGCTGGCGCATCGCGGCGGCTGGCTGAAATCGGCCGATGGCAGTTACGAGGTGCGCGGCAAGACGCTGGGCATCATCGGCTACGGCCATATCGGCACCCAGACCGGCATCCTGGCCGAGAGCCTCGGCATGCGGGTGATCTACCATGATGTCGAAACCAAGCTGCCGCTGGGCAATGCGCAGCCGGCTGCATCGCTGGCGGCACTGCTGGCGGCGGCCGACGTGGTCACGCTGCACGTGCCGGAAACCCGCGAAACGCAGAACATGATCGGTGCGCCCGAACTGGCGGCGATGAAGGCCGGCGCCAAGCTGATCAATGCCTCGCGCGGCACGGTAGTCGACATCGATGCGCTGGCGGCGGCACTCAATGCCGGTCACCTGTCCGGTGCGGCGATCGATGTGTTCCCGGCCGAGCCGAAGGGCAATGACGACGAATTCCTCAGTCCGCTGCGCGGACTCGACAACGTGATCCTGACTCCGCATATCGGCGGCAGCACGGTCGAGGCGCAGGCCAATATCGGCGCCGAAGTTGCTGCCAAGCTGATCCGCTACTCGAACAACGGCTCGACGCTGAGCGCGGTGAACTTCCCGGAGGCATCGCTGCCGGCGCATCCGGGCACCGCGCGGCTGCTGCATATCCACGAGAACCAGCCCGGCGTGCTGGCCGCCATCAACGAGACCTTCGGCCGGCTGGGCATCAATATCTCGGCCCAGTACCTGCAAACCACGCCGACGCTCGGCTATGTCGTCATCGACACCGACAGCCCGGCGCCGGAAGCGGCGGTCGAGGCACTGTCGGCGGTGCCGGGCACCATCCGCTGCCGGGTGGTGTACTGACCGCGTCGTGACCGGTGCATGAACAGACGCCCCCGTGATGAACGGGGGCGTTCTGGACTGACCATCACCCCTTGCCTGAGAAGACCGGACGAGCGAAGCGAGGTTTCCCCGCGGCGGCGGGGACGGAAGGGGCAGGGCTCAATCAGGCAGACTGCCGTGCCCATGACGGATTCTGTCAGTCGGGCGTGCACCGACGCCACTGCAACCGTCGGTGCCCACCTTTAATCAGCAGTCAGACCGTCCATAGACCTTGCCCGCAAAGAACGGACGAGCGAAGCGAGGTTTCCCCGCGGCGGCGGGGACGGAAGGGGCAGGGCTCAATCAGGCAGACTGCCGTGCCCATGACGGATTCTGTCAGTCGGGCGTGCACCGACGCCACTGCAACCGTCGGTGCCCACCTTTGCCTGCAGTCTGCTCAGTGCCGGGTCGGGCTGGCCGGCTCGATCGGGTCCTGCGGACCGGCGAACAGCTCGGCGGCATCGTCTTCGTCGAACACGTATTTCTGCTGACAGAATTCGCAGGCGATCTCGACGCTGCCCTGTTCGGACAGGATGCTCTCGACCTCGTCGCGGCCGATCATGCGCAGCATGCCGCCGACGCGCTCGCGACTGCAGCTGCACTGGAAGGCCACGCTTTCGGCGTCGAAGGCGCGGATGACTTCCTGGTGGAACAGGCGATACAGGATGTCATCGGCCGACAGCGTCAGCAGTTCTTCCTGTTTCAGCGTGGCGGCCAGTTCGCGCGCACGCGGCCAGTCATCCTCGTCACCGCTGCTGCCCGGCAGTTTCTGCAGCAGCATGCCGGCGGCGCAATCACCGTCGGCAGCCAGCATGATCAGCGTGTCGAGCTGTTCCGAGCGTTCCATGTAGTGCGTCAGCAGGCTGGCGACGCTGCCGCCTTCCAGTGCGACAATGCCCTGGTAAGGCTCGGCGCCGGCCTGTTTCGGATCGAGGGTGATCACGCACTGCCCCTGGCCGGTCAGGGTGGCGAGGTCGGCATCGGCCGGCAACTCGCCATCCCAGCGTGCGGTCGCGCGCAGGGTGCGCGTGGCCGCATTGACTTCCACCACCAGCAGTCGCAGTGCTCCCTGACCCTGGATCTGCAGGATCAGCTGGCCGTCGAATTTCAGGTTGGCGGCCAGCAGGATGCCGGCGGCGGCCAGTTCGCCCAGGCGGTCGCGCAGCACCGGCGGGTAGTCGTGGCGGGCGTTGATCTCGCGCCAGCTGTCGTCCAGGCGCACCAGTGCGCCCCGGACCGGTGCCTCGTCGAACAGGAAGCGTTGCAGCGTGTCTTTTTTCATGTCGGAATCGTCTCCGTTTCGGTGTCGGTACCGGTGCTCAGCCGGGCGGTATAGAGGGTCATCGGCAGTGCCGAGCCGACGTCGAATTCGCAGCCGGCCCTGACGCCGAGCTGGGCGAGATCGGCGGCACCGCTGGCGCTGTCGAAGCCGGCGTACATGGCGCCGATGGCAAAATCGCGCCCCGAGCCGATGGCCCAGTAGCGGTTGTATTCATAGACTTCACGCATCGAGTAGATGGCGAAGATCCCGTGCGGATTGGCAATCAGCACGGTCATCTGGCTCGACTCGTACGGGTCGTCCTCCTCTTCCTCGGTCTTGAGGAAAAAGTCGTCTTTCAGCTTCGGATGCAGCTTGCGGAAGGTCTCGAAGATCGCCGGGCGGCTGGACAGATCGCGGTGCTTGAGGCGGGCCAGCGCCGACTGGAGCACCAGGTCGTGCGCGGCCGAGCCGGCGATGGCGATATAGCTGTCGTCGAGCTGGAAGATCTTGTTGTAACGGGCATCGTGAACGGCGGACAGGCGGGTGTCGCCGAAGGTGGACTGGCAATCGGCGGCAATTGCCACCTCGTCGCCTTTCTTCACCACCACTATGGTTGTCATGACAGGCTTTCCGGCATCAGCAAAGGCGGTAAGATTGGGTCCGTACACCGAAAACGCAAGCGCGGGCCCGCCTTTGGTCGCCCGCGTCGCTCCAGACCAGGGAATCCACACCGATGTGCCAGCTTCTGGGCATGAACTGCAATACACCGACCGACATCGTCTTTTCATTCGAGGGTTTCCGCCGTCGCGGCGGACTGACCGACCATCATGCGGACGGCTTCGGCATCGCCTTTTTCGAGGGGGCCGGCGCCCGGGTGTTTCTCGATGTCGAACCGTCGGCGCAATCGCAGGTGGCCGATTTCATCCGCGATTATCCGCTGAAGAGCGAAAATGTCATCGCCCACATCCGCAAGGCGACCCAGGGCGGCGTGTCGCTGGCGAATACCCACCCGTTCCAGCGCGAGATGTGGGGGCGCTACTGGGTGTTCGCCCATAACGGCAATCTGGACGGCTTTGCGCCGCCGGAAGGGCGCCACTACCGTCCCGTCGGCTGCACCGACTCCGAACGCGCGTTCTGCTTCCTGCTCGACACGCTGCGCCAGCGCTTCGACCACGAACCGCCGTTCGTCGAGCTGTACCGGCTGGTCAGCGAGACCGTGGCCTGGATCCGCAGCCATGGCACGTTCAACTTCATCCTGTCGAACGGCAAGTTCATGCTCGCGCACTGCTCGACCAGCCTGTACTACATCGTGCGCCAGGCGCCGTTCACGACCGCCCACCTGGTCGACGAGGACGTCAGTGTCGATTTTGCCGATCTGACCACGTCGAACGACCGGGTGGCCGTGATCGCCACCCAGCCGCTGACCGACAACGAGGTCTGGACCCCGTTCGAGGCCAACGAGCTGAAAATCTTCAAGTACGGCGCACCGCTGAAAACGGCACCGGGCATCGGCAAGGTAGCGCCGGTTCCGCCGTCCGGCGCCTGAGTCCGCCGGGCCCCGCCTTGTCGACAGTCAACCGGCGGCGCGGAACGTCTCACTATACTGGTGACGTTGTCGCATTGACGGGGGCTGTATCCATGGGGTGGGGGAAACGCGCATGATCGTCGTGATCGGTGCCGGGTTGTCGGGTCTGTCGTGCGCGTGGCATCTGCGCGAAGCCGGCGTCGAGGTGGTCGTGCTCGAAGCGGGGGACCGCGTCGGCGGCAAGGTCAGGACGGTCGAGGAGGCCGGTTGTCGTCTGGAACTCGGCCCGAACACCCTGTATGCCCATGATGGCCATCGCGCACTGCTTGCCCGCCTCGGACTGGACGGTGACATCGTCCCGGTTGCCGATGTGGCGCGCCATCGTCATGTGCTGCGTGGTGGCGAATACCGCACCTTGCCGGGCGGGCCGCTGGCCTTTCTGTGCGGGGGCGCCTTCAGCGCCCGCAGCAAGTGGCGGCTGCTGACCGAACCGTTCCGCCGCAACCGGCCGCGGCAGACGCCGGAAACGGTAGCGGCATTCTTTCGCCGCCGGCTGGGCCAGGAGATGGTCGAGCGGCTGATCGACCCGTTTATCGGCGGTGTGTTTGCCGGCGATCCCGAACACCTGCTGGCCTCGCTGACCCTGCCCGCGATCTATGACGCCGAGCGCGATGCCGGTTCCATCCTGCTGGGCATGCTCAAGCGCATGCACACCCTGCGTCGCCGCGACAGCTTCACGCTGCGGCACGGGCTGGAAAGCCTGCCGCGCGCGCTGGCCGCCGGGCTGGACGTGCGACTGTCGTGCCCGGCACTCGGGCTGGAACGGGGTGACGACGGCTGGACGGTCGTGACGGCCGCCGGGCCGATCGCGGCCGACGCCGTGGTGCTGGCGCTGCCGGCGCCGGCAGCTGCGGCGCTGGTCGAACCGTGGCTGCCGCGCCAGGCGCAGGATCTGGCCGGCCTTGGCTATGCGCCGATGGCGGTGGTGCACACGGTGTTCCGCCGCACCGACGTTGGCCATGCGCTGGACGGCTTCGGCGCGCTGCATCCGCGTGCCGAGCGGCCGTTCGCCGCCGGTGCCATCTGGTCCGGCTCCCTGTTCCCCGACTGCGTGCCGGCGGAAGAAACCCTGCTGACCAGTTTTGTCGGCGGCATGCAGTTCGTCGACCGCTACGCCGTCGATGACCAGGCCCTGCTGGCCGGGGTCAATGATGAGCTGGCGCGCACTTGCCGGACCCGGGCCGCACCACTGCGGCAGCGGCTGACACGCTGGGCGGAGGCCTTGCCGCAGTACGACGAGCGTGCATTGCCGATCGCCCATGCCGCCAGCGTGCTGGCAGGCGAACGGCTGCACGTCTGCGCGAACTGGCATGACGGCGTGTCGATGGCCGACTGCCTGGAAAAGGGCGAGCGCCTGGCCCGGCGGCTGGCCGGCGACCGGACCGGCGCCTGAAGGCGCGCTTGCCCCGTGCGCGGCGGCGCGGTTAACGGTATAAAGGACATTGCCATGACCCCTGTATCGTTTGCCCATGTCCGTTCCCGTTCTGTCCGCGCTTGAAGCGCGCATTCTCGGTGTGCTGGTGGAAAAACAGCGCACCGTGCCCGATACCTACCCGCTGTCGCTGAATGCGCTGCTTGCCGGCTGCAATCAGAAGACCAGCCGCGACCCGGTGATGAGTGCCGGCGAGTCCGATGTGCTGGCCGCGCTGGATGCGCTGCGCAGCCATTCTTTCGTCATCGAATCTTCCGGCGGACGCGTGATCCGCTACGCACACAACACCGAACGCGTGCTGTCGGTGCCGACCCAGTCGGTCGCCATTCTGTCCACGCTGATGCTGCGCGGTCCGCAGACGGCCGCCGAGCTGCGCGCGAACTGCGAGCGGCTGCACCGTTTTGCCGACGTGTCGGCCGTCGAGGCTTTTCTCGACGAGCTGTCCGAGCGCGGCGACGGCGCGCTGGTCTGCATGCTGCCCAAGGCCCCCGGCAGCCGGGAAAACCGCTGGATGCACCTGCTGTGCGGCGAGCCCGGGCCGGAGCTGCTGGCCCCGTCCGCCGACACGCGACCGGCACCCCGCAGCGATGCGGCGCTGCAGGCGCGGGTCGAACAGCTGGAGGAGGAGGTCGCCGGACTGCGCGAGCGTCTGGACCGGGTGTGCGGCGAGCTGGGCCTGTAGCAAATGGGCTGCCTTTGATTCGACAAGGGCTTAACGAGTAGAATCCACCGCTAATTTATTGCCGGATCCACGCTGTCATGCTGACTTTTCAGGACATCATCCTCAAGCTCCAGACCTACTGGGGTCGCCAGGGCTGTGCGCTGCTCCAGCCGTACGATATGGAAATGGGCGCGGGCACCAGCCATACCGCGACTTTCCTGCGCGCCATCGGCCCGGAACCGTGGCATGCGGCCTATGTGCAACCGTCGCGCCGGCCGAAGGATGGCCGCTATGGCGAAAACCCCAATCGCCTGCAGCACTATTACCAGTTCCAGGTCGTACTGAAGCCAAGCCCGGACAATATCCAGGAACTGTACCTCGGCAGCCTGCGCGAACTGGGGATCGACCCGACCGTGCACGATATCCGCTTCGTCGAGGACGACTGGGAAAACCCGACCCTCGGCGCCTGGGGCCTGGGCTGGGAAATCTGGCTCAACGGCATGGAAGTGACCCAGTTCACCTATTTCCAGCAGGTCGGCGGCCTCGACTGCAAGCCGGTGCTCGGCGAGATCACCTACGGGATCGAGCGGCTGGCGATGTACCTGCAAGGGGTGGAAAACGTCTACGACCTGGTCTGGACCGTGACCCCGGAAGGCCGCACGCTGACCTATGGTGACGTGTACCACCAGAACGAGGTCGAGCAGTCGACCTACAACTTCGAGCATTCGAACGTGCCGTTCCTGTTCGGCCAGTTCAACCAGTTCGAGAGCGAGGCCCGCCGCCTGCTCGATACCGGGCTGGCGATTCCCGGCTACGAAATGATTCTGAAGGCGGCACACGCGTTCAACCTGCTCGATGCACGCGGTGCAATCTCGGTGACCGAGCGCGCCGCCTATATCGGCCGCATCCGCGCGCTGGCGCGGCTGGTGGCCCAGGCCTACCACGACAGTCGCGAAGCCCTGGGCTTCCCGATGTGCCAAACCGGATCGTGAGTCGCTAGATGAGGAAAACCGTCGTTTCCGCCGTCCTGTCCGCCGTCCTGCTGTCGTCGGCGCACGCCGCCCCGGTTTCCGCCCGGGCCCCCACGCCGACGCCGGTGTGGATGACCTACCAGAACGGAACCAAGCTGCAACTGGCCATCGACCGTGCGTCGTTCCGCTGGGTCGACGGCGGGCTGCTGCAGTTCCGTCATCGTGAAACCTTCGCCGACCAGAAGACCGAGCCGACGCTGAAGGTGCACTATTTCGTCCGGACCAATACCGTGGTGGTGGACTGCGCAAACGACCGTTATGCCCTTGTTTCTTCCGATTACCTGGATCGCAACGGGAAGCTCGTCTGGGCGACGACCTTCCCGCTGCCGCCGCACCTGTGGCGTTTCCAAGCAGTGGAGGAGGGTTCGATGGGCGCCAGCATGCTGGATATCGCCTGCCAGACCGTCCGCCACCCTGCCTACAAGACCGAATAAACTGCCATGACCACCCTGCTCGTAGAACTGTTTACCGAAGAGCTGCCGCCGAAGGCGCTCAAAAAGCTGGGCGAGCGTTTTGCCGACACCGTCCGCGCCGAACTCGCGCGCGCCGGTCTGATCGACGATGCCGCCGTCGTCCACCCGTTTGCCAGCCCGCGCCGGCTGGGCGTGACCATCTCCCCGGTGCTGGCCCAGGCGCCGGACCACGATGTCACCGAAAAGATCATGCCGGTCGGCGTGGCGCTGAATGCTGCCGGCGAGCCGAGCCCGGCGCTGGTGAAGAAGCTCGAAGCCCGTTCTATCCCGCTCGACGCGGTGGCGAAGTTCGAGCGTCGCCAGGACGGCAAGAGTGAAACCTTCTTCTACACCTACACCGCCACCGGCGCCCGGCTCGACCAGGTGCTGCCGGCTGCGGTGCAGGAAGCGCTGCGCAAGCTGCCGATCCCGAAACTGATGCACTGGGGCGACAGCGACGTCACCTTCGTGCGTCCGGTGCATGCGCTGATCATGATGCATGGCGATCGCGTGATCGATGGCGAAGTCCTCGGCCTGAAGTCCGGCCGGGTGACCGGTGGTCACCGCTTCCTGTCCGCCGGCGACATTGCCATTCCGTCCGCCGATGCCTACGCGCGTACGCTGTACGAACAGGGCAAAGTGGTGGCGAGCTTCGAAGCCCGCCACGCGCTGATCGACAAGCACCTGGCCGACCGTGCCGCGGCACTCGGCGCCACGCTGGCGGCCGATGACGCGCTGCTGGACGAAGTGACGGCGCTGGTCGAATGGCCGGTGGTGCTGGAAGCCGGTTTCGAGGCCGAGTTCCTCAAGGTGCCGCAGGAATGCCTGATCCTGACCATGCAGCAGAACCAGAAGTACTTCCCGCTGCTGGACGCCGCCGGCAAGCTGATGAACCGCTTCCTGCTGGTGTCCAATCTGGAAACCGCCGATCCGACCCACATCATCCGCGGCAACGAACGCGTGCTGCGCGCACGGCTGTCCGATGCCAAGTTCTTCTATGAACAGGACCAGAAGCAGCCGCTGGAAGCGCGCATTCCGCGTCTGGCCGATGTGGTCTACCACAACAAGCTCGGCAGCCAGCTCGAACGCGTCGAACGCCTCGAACGCCTGTCCGGCGAAGTGGCCGCGCAACTGGGGGCCGACGCCGCGCTGGCGCGCCGCGCCGCCCGGCTGGCCAAGGCCGACCTGCTGACCGACATGGTCGGTGAATTCCCGGAACTGCAGGGTGTGATGGGCACCTATTACGCCCGCCTGGATGGCGAGCCGGCCGAGGTCGCTGCCGCCATCGAAGGCCATTACCACCCGCGCTTTGCCGGTGATTCGCTGCCGGAAGGCGCGATCGCGACCGCCGTCGCCCTGGCCGACAAGCTGGAAATCCTGACCGGCATCTGGGGCATCGGCCTGATCCCGACCGGCGACAAGGATCCGTTCGGCCTGCGCCGGCACGCCCTCGGCGTGCTGCGCATGCTGATGGAACAGCCGCTGGACCTGCGCGCACTGCTGGAACGGGCCGTCGCCGCCTTCCCGGCCGGCACGCTGGCCGACGGCACTGCCGACGCCCTGTACGGCTTCATGCTCGAACGGCTGAAGAACCTGCTGACCGCCGACGCCGACATTCGCGCCGACGAAGTCGACGCCGTGCTGGCGCTGGCGCCGACCCGGCTGGACGAAATCCGCGCCGTGCTGGCAGCGGTGTCCGCGTTCCGCGCGCTGCCGGAAGCCGCCGCACTGGCCGCCGCCAACAAGCGGGTCAAGAACATCCTGAAAAAGGTGGACGGCGAGGTGCCGACTGCCATCGACCCGGCACGCTTTGCCGAGGAGGCCGAGCGCGCGCTGGCTGCCGCCATCGACGCCGTACTGCCCGATGTCGATGCCGCCTGCACCGGTCGTGACTACACCGCTGCGCTGTCGCGCCTGGCGGCGCTGAAGGCGCCGGTGGACGCGTTCTTCGACGGCGTGATGGTGATGGCCGACGATGCCGCCGTGCGTCGCAACCGACTCGCCCTGCTCGGCAAACTTGCCGGTCTGTTCAATCGCGTGGCCGACATTTCGCTGCTGGCGGAATGACCCACGCCCGTCACAAGGACGTCCATTGTCCCATCACGGTGCCAGCCCCATGAAACTCGTCATCCTCGACCGGGACGGTGTGATCAACCAGGATCGCGACGATTTCGTCAAGAACAGCCTCGAGTGGGTGCCGATCGACGGTGCACTGGACGGGATTGCCCTGCTGTCCCAGGCCGGTTGGCGCGTGGTTGTGGCGACCAACCAGTCCGGGCTCGGGCGCGGGCTGTTCGACATGCATGCGCTGAACGCCATGCATGACAAGATGCACCACCTGGTCGGCAAGGCCGGCGGCCGCATCGACGCGGTATTCTTCTGTCCGCACAAGCCCGAGGCCCATTGCAGTTGCCGCAAGCCGGCCCCGGGCATGGTGCTGGACATTGCCGAGCGCTTCGGCGTCAAGCCGGAAAGCCTGTGGCTGATCGGCGACAGCCTGCGCGACCTGCAGGCGATCGACACCGCCGGCGGCAAGGCGATCCTGGTCCGCACCGGCAAGGGGCGGCAGACGGAGAAGGCCGGCGATCTGCCGCCGCGCACCGAGGTGTTCGACAACCTGCTTGTCGCCGCCGAATGGCTGATAGCCCACGTTTCCTGAAGACTCATGCTCATATTCCGAAATCTGCTTTACTGGCTGGTGCTGTGCATCAGCATGCCGCCTTACTCGATCATTGGCCTGCTGCTGCTGCCGGCGCCGCGTCGCTTCCGCCAGCGGGTCATTGCCTCGTGGGCGCTGGTGCTGATGTGGGCGCTGGAACACCTGGTCGGTCTCAAGTACAAGGTGATCGGTCGGGAGAACATCCCCGATACGCCGTCGATCATTTCCAGCAAGCACCAGTCCGGCTGGGAAACCCTGGCACTGCAATCGATCTTTCCGCATCAGGTGTTCGTCGCCAAGCGTGAACTGCTGTGGATCCCGTTCTTTGGCTGGGGTCTGGCGGCGGCGTGCGCGATCATGATCGATCGCCGCAATCGCATGCAGGCCAACCGGCAACTGATCGAGCAGGGCGAGCAGCGGATTCGCGACGGCTTCTGGATCACCATCTTCCCCGAGGGTACGCGCACCGCGCCGGGCAAGCGCGGCAAGTACAAGCTCGGTGGCGCGCGGCTGGCCCGCGACATCGGTGTGCCGCTGGTGCCGGTGGCGCTGAACTCCGGCGAATTCTGGCCGCGCAACAGCTTCTTCAAGTACCCGGGCGAGATTACCGTGGTCATCGGCAAGCCGGTGATGGCGGCGGATGCCGGCGGACCGGAAGCGATGATGCGTCAAGTGGAGGAATGGATTGAAGCCCGCCAAGCCGAAATCAGCGGCGTCGGCCCGTGCGCGAGTCCCGAAGACCGCGCCCGTCGTCTGGCACGTCTCGCTGGCTGACCGCGAACCGCTGCAACTGGCAGTCGTGCGCAGCGCGCGGCGGACGCTGGCGCTGCACGTGACCGGGCAGGGGGTCGAGGCGCGTGCGCCGCTGACCCTGCCGCGCGAACGCATCGAAGGCTTCGTGCGCGAAAAGGCCGACTGGATCCGGCGCAAGCAGGCCGAAGTCATGGCCCGCGACGCCGCCAGGCTGGCCACGCCGCACAGTGTGCTGCTGCGTGGCATCGGGCATGCGCTGCATTTCATTCCCGGCAGCCCGCGCCGCGCGCTGTTTCGCGATGGCCAGTGCGTGGTGGTCGGCGCCGCCGACTGGGAAGCGGCACAGCCGCTGATTGCCCGCGCGCTGCGCGCCGAAGCGGCCGCCGATTTTCCGGCCCGGCTGCAGGCGTTTTCCGGCCACTGGCTGCGGGCGCCCCGGGCGCTGAAACTGTCGTCGGCGCGCAAGCGCTGGGGCAGCTGCACCTCGCGCGGGACGGTCAATCTCGCCTGGCGGCTGGTCATGGCGCCCGATTACGCCATCGACTACGTGATGGCGCACGAACTGGCCCATCTGCTGGAAATGAACCATTCGCCGCGCTTCTGGGCCGAAGTCGCCCGACTGTATCCGGACTGGCAGCGCGGCCATGTCTGGCTGAAGCGCAACGCCGCGCTGTGCGGCGTCGTGTAAGCGCCACAACATCCCTGACTTTTCTGGAGGAATACCATGCGCCTGCTGCACACCATGCTGCGTGTCGGCAATCTCGACCGTTCGATCGCTTTCTATACCGGGGTGCTCGGCATGCGGCTGCTGCGCCGCAATGACTATCCGGACGGCCGCTTCACCCTGGCTTTCGTCGGCTATGACGACGAGGACAAGGCCTCGGTACTCGAACTGACCCACAACTGGGACACCGACCATTACGACCTCGGCAACGGCTATGGCCACATCGCGCTGGAAGTCGCCGATGCCGCTGCCAGCTGTGATGCCGTGCGCCGCCTGGGCGGCAAGGTCACGCGCGAAGCCGGGCCGATGAAACATGGTTCGACCGTCATCGCCTTTGTCGAGGACCCGGACGGCTACAAGATCGAATTCATTCAGGCCGGTACCCAGCACGACTGATCGCAGTGAATGAAAAAAGGACTGACCGTATTTGAATACGGTCAGTCCTTTCTTTTTCCTGTTTTGCAGGCTATATGCACCTGCCGGCAAAGCCGGCGTGTATTCCCGCATTATAAATGGGGTTATAACGGCGTTGCCGGCCATGCCTAATAAACCCTGATTATGGCAGGGTTAAAATAACCCGAAAAAAGCCGGATTTATGCTTCCGATTCCCCTCCGGTCTGAAAAGCGTTGATACGAATCAATGATGATGTCCTGTGCCGGACCGCACTATCTGCATGCTAATTTATGCACAGGGGAGTGCCATGAGCGGAAGCTTCACCAAGTCAACCGCGCGCAACATCTTTTACGGTGGCGCGGTGTTTTTCTTTCTGCTTTTTCTCGGCCTGACTTTCGATACGGTCAATACCTTGCCCAAGCGTGACAACCGGGCACTGCTGACCAATCAGGCGATGCGCGGCAAGCACATCTGGGAAACGCGCAATTGCATCGGCTGTCACACCATTCTGGGTGAAGGTGCGTACTTCGCGCCCGAGCTCGGCAATGTCTATACCCGGCGCGGACCGGAATTCATCAAGGCGTGGATCAAGGCGCAGCCGACCGGGGCTCCCGGCCGCCGGCAGATGCCGCAGTTTCACCTGAGCGATCAGGAACTTGACGACCTGGTGGCCTTCCTCAAGTACACCAACGGCATCAACACCAACAACTGGCCGCCCAATGTCGAAGGTTGAGCACCATCACGACCGTTTGCGCCATCCACGCGGAGAAAAAAGATGAAATACCAGTCGCAGGCGGAGGCGAAGCCCTATTTCGTCGCCGCGATCGGCCTGTTCATCGGGCAGATCATTTTCGGCCTCATCATGGGCCTGCAGTATGTAATCGGGGACTTCCTGTTTCCCCAGATCCCGTTCAACGTGGCCCGCATGGTCCACACCAACCTGCTGATCGTCTGGCTGCTGTTCGGCTTCATGGGGGCGGCGTATTACCTGATCCCGGAAGAAAGCGAGCGCGAACTCTACAGCCCGAAGCTGGCACGCTGGATGTTCTGGATCTTCCTGGCCGCCGGGGCGCTGACCGTGGTCGGCTACCTGTCCGTGCCGTACGCGACCCTGGCCCGACTGACCGGCAACGATCTGCTGGCGACCATGGGGCGCGAGTTCCTTGAACAGCCGCTGCCGACCAAGGTCGGTATCGTGGTGGTGGCGCTGGTGTTCCTGTTCAACATCTCGATGACGGTGCTGGGCGGACGCAAGACCACCATCAGCCTGGTCATGCTGCTCGGCCTGTGGGGACTGGCGATCTTCTTCCTGTTCTCGTTCTACAACCCGAAAAACCTGGTGCTGGACAAGTACTTCTGGTGGTGGGTCGTGCACCTGTGGGTGGAAGGGGTGTGGGAACTGATTCTTGGCGCCATGCTGGCCTTCGTACTGGTCAAGGTGACCGGGGTCGACCGCGAAGTGGTCGAGAAGTGGCTGTACGTGATCATTGCCATGACGCTGATCTCCGGCATCATCGGCACCGGTCACCACTACTTCTGGATCGGCGCGCCGGAATACTGGCTGTGGATGGGGAGCGTGTTCTCCGCCATCGAGCCGGTGCCATTCTTCATGCTGACGGTGTTCGCCTTCAACATGGTCAAGCGCCGCAAGCGCGACCATCCGAACCGCGCCGCCACGCTGTGGGCGCTCGGTACCGGGGTGATGGCCTTCCTGGGCGCGGGGGTGTGGGGCTTCCTGCACACGCTGGCCCCGGTGAACTTCTACACCCACGGCACGCAGCTGACCGCCGCCCACGGCCACATGGCGTTCTACGGTGCCTACGTGATGGTGGTGCTGACCATGATCTCGTATGCGATGCCGCTGATGCGCGGTCGTGAAGCCAACAGCCAGGCGTCGCAGCGGATGGAAATCGCGTCGTTCTGGATGATGACCCTGGCCATGGTCGCCATCACCCTGTTCCTGACCGCTGCCGGCTTCAAGCAGGTCATGCTGCAACGCCTGACCGACACGCCGATGAACTTCATGGTCGCCCAGGACCAGATCTCGTCGATCTACTGGATGCGTGAAGTGTCCGGGCTGGTGTTCCTGGCCGGTCTGCTGCTGTACGTGGCGTCGTTCTTTGTCGGCGGCAAGTCCGCGCCGGCACGCAGCAACGCCTGAAGGTGCAAGCCCGGGGCCGGGCGGATTTTCCGCCCGGCCCCGGGCTGCTGACAAAGGTGGGTACCGGCGGTCACCGTGGCGCCGGTGCATGCCTGACTGACAGGGGAGATCGTGAGTACGGCTGCCTGCCTGATCTCATCCGGCCCCCGAGGACGTTCCATCATGTCTACCGCTTCTGCCCTTGATCCGCCCCGCTATCCGGGTGACCTGGCCATGTGGCTGTTCATTCTTGCCGAACTGCTGGTGTTCGGCGTCTTCTTTCTGGCCTACGCCTTTGCCCGCCAGCATCACCTGGCGCTGTTCGAGCAGGGACAGGCCGGGCTGAATCCGCTGACCGGCGTCGTGCATACCGTGGCGCTGCTCAGCGGCGGCTATGCCGTCGTGCGTGCGGTCGCGGCCATCCGCCGCGGACAGTCGCAGCGCTGTGCCCGCTGGATGTGGGGGGCGGTCGCCTGCGGCGCCGTGTTCGCCAGCGTCAAGCTGGCCGAGCTCGGTGCTGTCTTCGCTGCCGGCATCTCACTGTCGACCGACCTGTTTTACATGTTCTACCTGTCGCTGAGCGGTTTCCATTTCCTGCATGTGCTGCTTGGCATGGTCATGCTCGGCTATGTGGCCCTCAAGGCCGGCCGTGGCGGCTATGACGCCAGAGCGCACGATGGCGTGGAAACCGTCGCCTCGTACTGGCACATGGTCGATCTGGTGTGGGTGGTGCTGTTTCCGCTGCTCTACCTGCTGCGCTGAGTGGCTGCTGCGGGTCCGGGCCGGTGCCCGGCCACCTGCCGCCCCGTGTTTTTCCGTTCAACCCTGGATGCCGTCATGTCCCGTTCCACTTTCGATTGGCTGTTTCTGCTGTCTCTGACCGCGCTGGGCTTCGTGCTGACCGAGACCGGTCGCGCCGGCCCGGCGCTGCCGCTGCTGCTCGGCGGACTGACCTTGCTGAAGGGACGCTGGATCATCGACCGTTTCATGGGGCTTGCGCACGCGGCCGGCTGGCTGCGTGCCGCCGTGCTCGGCTGGCTGCTGCTGGTACTGGCCGGCCTGGCGTTCGCGTTCCGCCCCACGTTCTAGAAGGATTGCCCCATGCATGCCGACCCCGCCGCCATCCGGCCCCCGTTCTATCAGCCCGTCGCCGACGAGTGCGCCGTGTTCGAACTCGCCTTCCGCCAGCAGCTGCCGCTGCTGATCAAGGGGCCGACCGGTTGTGGCAAGACCCGCTTTGTCGCCCACATGGCAGCCCGACTGGGCGTGCCGCTGATTACCGTGGCCTGCCAGGATGACCTGTCGGCTGCCGACCTGGTCGGCCGCCACCTGCTTGGCGACGGCGAGACGCGCTGGCAGGACGGCCCGCTGACCCGCGCCGTGCGCCAGGGCGCAATCTGCTACCTCGACGAACTGGTCGAAGCGCGCAAGGACACCACCGTGGTGCTGCATCCGCTGACCGACGACCGCCGCATCCTGCCGGTCGAACGCACCGGCGAGGAGCTGGAAGCCCCGCCGTCCTTCATGCTGGTGGCGTCGTACAACCCCGGCTATCAGCACGCGCTGAAAACGCTGAAACCGTCGACCCGCCAGCGCTTTGTCGCGCTGACTTTCGACTACCCGGCCGCCGCGATCGAAACCGGCATCGTGGCCACCGAGGCCGGCGTGAGCCACGACCAGGCGGCCGCGCTGGTTGCGCTGGCGACCGACCTGCGCCGGCTGGCCGCGCATGATCTGGACGAAGCAGTCAGCACCCGGCTGCTGATCCATGCCGCCCGCCTGATGCAGGCCGGTTTGCCGGCCGGCAGTGCCTGCCGGGTGGCGGTGATCGAACCGCTGAGCGATGAACCGGCCACCCGCATGGCGCTGGCCGAGATCATTCGCGCCCATTTCGCCGACTGACCGGGCAGAGCAGAACGATATGGAAGAATGGGTTGGGGGCATATGGGACCGCTGGGTGCGCCGGGCGGCTTATCGCGGCCATCCGGCGGCCCGGGTCAGGCTGGACGAGGTCAGCGGCATGCTGGCGCCGCTGTACCGGGCATTTGGCGGTGCCGGTGCCGCGCAGATCAAGGCATCCGACAAGGAAGCGCATGGCGCGCGCCGGCGCTGGCTGGAACGGGTGGCCGGCATCGGCGAACAGACCTGCCATGGCTGGGCCGACGACGACGCGCTGTACCTGCCGCCCGGGCTGGATGCCATGCCTGAGGCGGCGCTCAATCGCGAACTGTATATCTGGCTGACCGCGCTGGCGGCCCAGGCACCGGTCGGTGGCGAGTGGCTGTCGCGCAGCCGGCGTGCCACAGCCAGTGTGCTGGCCCGCTTGCCCGGGCTGGCGTCGCGCTACTACCGACTGGTCGATGCGCATCTGGGCAGCCGGCCGGACCCGACCCGCTTGCCGGCGGACGAGGCGGCATGGGAGCGGGCGATCCGTGCCGCGCTGCTCAGACCCGAAATCGAACAAGCGCCCCCGCCACCGGCGCGCTGGCCTCCGCATCCGGTACCGCTGTGGCTGCATCCCGATCCGCCGACGACCGCGGCACTGGCGCCGCGTGCCGACGCGGCCGATGCGGACGGCGACAAGGGCGAACTGATGCGTCAGGACGAGGCCGACCGCGTGCGCCGCAGCGCAGAGCGGGTCGAGCTGCCGGAGAACAGGAACGGCATGCTGATGGTGTTCCGCGCGGAGAGCATTTTCAGCTGGGCCGAATACCTGGAGGTCAACCGGCCGCTGGACGACGACGAGGACCCCGATCCGCGTGCTGCCGACGACCTGGACAAGCTCAGCATCGCCCGGGGCGGTCGCGCACCGAAAAAGCGGCTGCGCTTCGACCTCGACCTGCCGCCGGAAAGCGATGACGACCGGCCGATCGGCGCCGGCATCCTCTATCCGGAGTGGAACTGGAAAACCGGCGCCTATCTGCCCGACTACTGCCGGATCGAGCCGATGCAGGCCGACGAGGCGCCGCCCTGTGCGCTGCCCGAGTCGCTGGCACCGCTGGCGCGACGGCTGCGGCGCCAGTTCGAGCTGCTGCAGCCGGTCCGGGTGCGGCTGAATGCCCAGCAGGATGGCGACGAGCTGGACCTGGATGCGGTCGTGCGCTTTGCCGCCGAACGCGCCACGGGCCATGTCGGCGACAGCGGGCTGTACCGGCGCCACAGTGGCGGCGCGCGCAGTCTGGCGACGCTGGTACTGGCCGATCTGTCGCTGTCGACCGATACCTGGGTCGGCAACGAGGCACGGGTCGTCGACGTGATCCGTGACGCGCTGATGGTGTTTGCCGAGGCGCTGGCTGCGAGCCGCGACCGCTTCGGTGTGTACGGCTTCTCGTCGGTGCGGCGCGAACACGTGCGCTTTCACGTGCTGAAGGATTTCGGCGAGGCGTGGAACGAGGCCGCCCGTGGCCGGGTCGCGGCGATCAAGCCCGGCTTCTATACCCGCATGGGCGCCGCCATTCGCCACGCAACCCGCATCCTGGCCGAACAGCCGGCCGAGCGGCGCCTGCTGCTGCTGCTGACCGACGGCAAGCCGAACGACCTCGACCGCTATGAAGGCCGCCACGGCATCGAGGACACCCGGGTTGCAGTCGCCGAGGCGCGTGCGCGCGGGCTGCTGCCGTTCTGCGTCACCATCGACCGCGATGCCGGCGAATACCTGCCCTATCTGTTCGGCAGCCACGGTTTCGTGGTCGCCCGCGACGCCGCCGAGCTGCCGCGACTGCTGCCACGGTTGTATTTGAGACTGGCGGCACCGGCATAGGCGACGGCCAGGCGGGTTCTTGATCCGGGTCGCCTGAGCGGGGGAGGGGCATGGGTATAATCGGCGCTTTTGTCCCGGCCCCTGCCGGGACTTGTCACGCCGGGCGTCCCTGCCGCCCGCAACCTGCCGAGCCATGACCAAACTGCCGATCCTGTTGTTTCTGAGTTGCGCGCCACTGGCGGCGCAAGCCGCCGGCCTGCCCGGTGCCGAGCTGTCGCTGGCCTGGGGGCTGCCGTTCGTCGGCATCCTGCTGTCGATTGCGCTGTGCCCGCTGTTCCTGCCGCATTTCTGGCATCACCATTTCGGCAAGGTCAGCGCCTTCTGGGCGCTGTCCTTCCTGCTGCCGGCCGTGGCGCTGTACGGCACCGGCGTCGCCGGCAGCGTGGTCGCCCATGCGCTGCTGGAAGAGTTCCTGCCATTCATCATCCTGCTGTTCGCACTGTATACGGTGTCGGGCGGCATCCTGATCAGCGGCAACCTGCACGGCTCGCCACGGCTCAATACCGGGCTGCTGGCGCTGGGCACCCTGTGCGCCAGCCTGATGGGCACCACCGGCGCGGCGATGCTGCTGATCCGGCCGCTGCTGCGCGCCAACGACAACCGCAAGCACAACGTGCATGTGGTGGTGTTCTTCATCTTCCTGGTGGCGAATATCGGCGGCGGGCTGACCCCGATCGGTGATCCGCCGCTGTTCCTCGGCTTCCTGAAGGGCATCGACTTCTTCTGGACCCTGCAGCACATGCTGCTGCCGGTTGCCTTTGCCGCCGCCGTGCTGCTGACGCTGTTCTATGCGATCGACAGCTGGCTGTACCGCCAGGAAGGCGTGCGCCGGATCGACCCGACGCCGGATTCGCCGCTGCGGGTGGAAGGCAAGGGCAACTTCGCGCTGCTGGCGGTCATCGTGTTTGCCGTGCTGCTGTCCGGGCTGTGGAAGCCGGGCGTGAGCGTTTCGCTGCTGGGTGTCGATACCGGCCTGCAGGATCTGGTGCGCGACGGGCTGATGCTCGGCTGCGCGGCGCTGTCGCTGTGGATGACGCCGAAGGCAGTGCGCGAACGCAACGAATTCGACTGGGGCCCGATCCTTGAAGTGGCCAAGCTGTTTGCCGGCATTTTCGTCGCCATGGCCCCGGCCATCGCCATCCTGCGTGCCGGCACCGATGGCGCGCTGGCGCCGCTGGTGCGGACCGTGACCGACGGCAACGGGGCGCCGATCGACAGCATGTACTTCTGGCTCAGCGGGGCACTGTCCAGCTTCCTCGACAATGCGCCGACCTATCTGGTGTTCTTCAATCTCGCCCATGGCGACCCGGTACACATGATGGGGCCGATGGCGTCGACGCTGATGGCGATCTCGGCCGGGGCGGTGTTCATGGGCGCCAATACCTACATCGGCAATGCACCGAACTTCATGGTCAAGGCGATCGCCGAGTCGAGAGGGGTTAGAATGCCGGGTTTCTTCGGCTACATGCTGTGGTCGGGCGCCATCCTGATCCCGCTGTTCGTGCTGATGACCCTGTTGTTCTTCTCCCTGTAACACACGCCGGGGCACGGCGGGATGCCGCGCCCGGACAGCCTTGCGAGTCGTCTCCATGCATATTCACATTCTCGGCATCTGCGGTACCTTCATGGGCGGCGTCGCCGCGCTGGCCCGCGCCGCCGGCCACACCGTGACCGGCTGCGACCAGAACGTCTATCCGCCGATGTCGACCCAGCTCGAAGCGCTCGGCATCGACCTGATGACCGGCTTCGACGCCGACCAGCTCGACCGCGTGAACCCGGACATGTTCGTGGTCGGCAATGTGGTCAAGCGCGGCATGCCGCTGATGGAGGCGATCCTCGACCGCGGGTTGCCGTACACGTCCGGTCCGCAGTGGCTGGCCGAGAATGTGCTGCACGGGCTGTGGGTACTGGCGGTGGCCGGCACCCATGGCAAGACCACGACCTCGTCGATGCTGGCCTGGGTGCTGGAAGACTGCGGACTGGCGCCGGGCTTCCTGATCGGCGGCATCCCGGAAAACTTCGGCCTGTCGGCGCGCCTGCCCGGCGAGCCGCCGGCGGAGCCGGGCGGGCGCAGCCCGTTCTTCGTCATCGAGGCCGACGAGTACGACACCGCGTTCTTCGACAAGCGCTCGAAGTTCGTCCACTACCGGCCGCGCACGGCGCTGCTGAACAATCTCGAATTCGACCACGCCGACATCTTTGCCGACCTGGCCGCCATCGAAACCCAGTTCCATCATCTGGTGCGGACCGTGCCGGGCAATGGTCGGCTGGTGGTCAATGGCCGTGAACCGGCGCTGGACCGGGTGCTGGCGCGCGGTGCGTGGACGCCGGTTGAACGCTTCGGTGCCGAGGGCGGCTGGCAGGCCGGCGACGCCAATGCCGACGGCCATTTCGACGTGCTGCTCGACGGCACCGTGGTCGGCCGCGTGTGCTGGACGCTGATGGGCGAGCACAACCGGCTCAATGCCGTGGCCGCCGTGGCCGCTGCCCGCCATGTCGGCGTGCGACCGGCGGACGCCTGCGCGGCGCTCGGCCGTTTCAGCAACGTCAAACGGCGGATGGAAGTGAAGGGCGTGGTCAATGACGTGACCGTCTACGACGACTTTGCCCATCACCCGACGGCGATCGCGACCACCGTGGCCGGCCTGCGTGCCCGGATCGGTGACGACACCCGCATTCTGGCCGTGCTGGAACCCCGTTCCAACACCATGAAGCTCGGCACGATGAAGGCGGAATTGCCGGCCAGCCTGGCACAGGCCGACCGCGTGTTCTGCTATGGCGCCCAGCTGGGCTGGAACCCGGCCGATGCCCTGGCGCCGCTGGGCGGCAAGGCGGAAACCTTTGACGATCTGGATGCGCTGGTGGCCCGCGTCGCCGCCGTCGCCCGGCCCGGCGATCAGGTGCTGGTCATGAGCAATGGCGGTTTCGGCGGCGTGCACGGCAAGCTGCTGCAGGCGCTGGCGGGAAACTGAACGTGCCTGAACAGGATGCGGCCCTTCGGGGCCGATTTTTTTATGGACTGCATCTTCGGATGTATTTGAAAACTCAACGCAAGTTGCGTACATTTCATTTTTAATGAATGCGAACTTTACCGAGTTGCCCGCTATCGTCAGGACTAGCTGGATGACGACGCATTCTGCTGCCTGCACAGTGGCTGCTGAACAAACCCGATGCCGGTGATGTCATCCCGGAAGGACGAGGCGACGGACTTGTCTGCGGAAGGGCGCAAGGGTCTGAAGCAGAGACTTGAGCAGGAAATCAGGATGAGGAATCAATCATGAAACGCAATCTGTTTGCTGAATTGACTGAAGGCGTGGATGCGCTGCGCGCGGAACGAGAGGGCAAGGTGACCTTGCGCAAGCATCAGGTCGAGCGCAAGGCCCCGCCCTGTGTCAGCGCTGAAGAACTGCTGGCCTTGCGTACCCGGCTGCATCTGTCGCGGCCCGTCTTTGCCCGTTATCTGCGTACCAACGAGCGCACGCTGGAAAACTGGGAGCAGGGCCGTGCCAAACCCAATGCCCAGGCCGCAACCCTGATCCGTCTGGTAGAACGCTACCCGGATACCATGGAGCGGCTGGCTTCGATCTGACACGGCCCGGGGGCCTGTTACATATACTCGGCCACTCCGTAGCCGATGATGGTGATCAGGCCGAACACGAACACCACGCCGCCCCAGGTCGAGCGGTAGATCATCAGTCGCGGGACGCGCTTCATCAGCACGACCGGCATCACGTAGCAGTACAGCGCAATGACCGGTGCCGACATCGCGCCGATGATCTTGAGGATCGGCGGATTGAACACGGCCAGCATCCACAGGCCGGCGATCATGCTGATCGTGGTCCAGGTGCGCAGCTTCCTGTGATTGAATGCGGCCTTGCTGTCCTTGTCGGCGTTCCAGGTCGCCAGGCGATAGATCATGCCGTCCAGGCCTTCGCGGGTGCCGATAAAGTGACCGAAGTACGAGGTCACGATGGCGATCAGCGCGACGATCGGAATCAGGTAGCGCAGCCACGGTTCATTCGACTGCAGCGAGATCATGGTCAGCACGTCGACGTTGTTGGCCTTGGCGTCGATCATGCTCTGCGGCGTTTGCGACAGCACGATCGAGAACACGAAGAACATCACGAACACCAGCAGGATCAGGCTGTTCCACCACACCACGCGGTCGGTGCGCTTCACGGCTTCGTCCGGTGTCGCGCTCTTGCCGCGGTACGAACTGGCCAGCGCCGAACAGATCGGCGAGAAATTCATCGAGAACACCAGTACCGGGAAGGTCAGCAGCAGGTTGCGGACCAGGCTGGCCGGTTCGATCGGCTGCTGGAATACCGACAGGTTCCAGTACGGAATCATGTACAGCGACAGCCCGAACAGGATGGCGATCAGCGGGTAGACCAGGATCGAGGTGACCTTCAGCACGGTATTCTCGCCGGCCACGATCACGCCGGTCAGGCCGACCAGCAGGATGCCGGTCAGCATCGGACGCGAGATGCCGTCGATGCCCATCTGGTTTTCCAGGAACGACGACACGATGTTGGTCACGCCGGTTGCGTAGCCGACACAGATGGTCACGATCGACAGGAAGTACAGCACGCTGATGGCAAAGCCCCAGTTGCGGCCGAGATCGTTTTCGACCACGCCGGTGATGTCGGTTGCCTGTTCACTGGACGCCACCATGCGGGTGACGCCACGGTGCGAAATGTAGGTGAGGGGCAGGATGATCAGGGTGAGGATGATCATCGGCCAGATGCCGCCCAGGCCAGCCTGGATCGGCAGGAACAGAATCCCGGCGCCGATGGCGGTACCGAATAGCGTCAGCACCCATTCCATGTCCTGACGTGTCATGCTCGCGTTCAAGATTGAACCCTTTCTATGAAGCGTGGCCTCGCTGGCCGCGCATGGACGGAAATGATTTCGGATGCCACGGGGGCATCCGTTCGTAAATCATGAAACGATTATAAAATGGAATGCCGTTGCGGCTGGCACTATCGTGCCAAATCTGTCTTTCCATGCCGCAATGTGGCGCCAAGCCCTTGATTACCGGTCGCTTGTCTGGCCGAACTGAATGTTGGATAGTGAATATGAAAAGCGGCCATTTGGCCGCTTTTGGTTGCAAAACGAAAAAATAAAAGTAAATAAAGTTAATACCCGAACGTCAATTATGACTTTCGATCATGCAAACAGCCGGGACAACCCGTCCAGCCCGACAAAACGCAGCGAGACGTCAGCGTGCTGGCGAACGACCGGTTTCGGGTGCATGCCGACGCCAAGACCGGCGGCGGCAATCATTTTCAGGTCGTTGGCACCGTCGCCCATGGCGATGACCTGTTCCGGTTCCAGTCCCAGTTCACCGCGCAGGCGGACCAGCCAGTCGGCCTTGGCCTGGGCATCGATCAGCGGGCCGGTCATCCGGCCGGTCAGCTTGCCGTCGATGATTTCAAGCTGGTTCGCGATGGCGTAATCCAGGCCGAGCTCTTCTTTCAGCCGATCGGTGAAATAGGTGAAGCCGCCGGAAATCAGTAGGGTACGGATGCCGCTGGCGCGGCAGTCGGCCAGCAGTTCGCGTGCGCCGGGCATCAGTGTCAGCCGCTCGTCGTAGACGCGGGCCAGCGCATCGACCGGCAATCCTTCGAGCAGGGCGACCCGTTCGCGCAGCGAGGCGGCAAAATCCAGCTCGCCGGCCATCGAACGTGCGGTGATGGCGGCGACCTGCGGCTTGACGCCGAACATGTCGGCGATTTCGTCGATGCACTCGATGGTGATCAGGGTCGAGTCCATATCCGAGACCAGCAGGCCGTAGTCGGCCAGGCGGCGGCCGGCCGGCACGAAGGCAAAGTCGATCCGGTGCTGGTCGCAGAAGGCATCGACGGCAGCATGACGTTCCGGATCGGCGCCGGCCAGCCGGTAGGCCAGCCCCGGTGCGACGGTGCTGGTATCGCGGGCGCCGGAAAGCGATGCCAGCGTGTCCAGGTGCGGCGCAGGGTCGACCGGCGCCTGAATGATCAGGTTGTGGGGCATGACGGCTCCAGTAGATGAGTGGCGTCCATTGTACGCAGGCCACGCGCGGGAGGGGACAGCAGGCCGTGGCCGCGTTGTGCCTCGCGCAGCACGGCGCCGATCGCGCTCGGTGCCGCGCAGTCGTCCAGCTGACTGGCCGGCAGCCGATGCAGGGCGAACGGCCAGTCGGGCGCAGCCGTCGGCGCAAAGCCGGCGTCGGTAACGACGATCAGCACCGGTTCGGGCTGCCGGGGCAGATCGTCGGCCAGATGGCGGCACTCGCTGTCGAACAGCGTGCCTGGTGTGTCGGCGCAGATGACGCGCGACAGCGGCCGGTCCGGGTCGAGGCGCAGAAAACGCAGGCTGTGATCGGCAAAGGCCGGCAGACACAGCACGACGCCATCGTGCCCGGCCGCGATGCGTGCGGCCAGCGCAGCGGTCAGCAGCGTGACCGACTGCACGCTGTGGACCGTGACGCCATGCCGGTACAACGCCGCCAGCCACCGGCCCGGCGCCGCCGGCCTTGCCGGTGCGGAAAACGCCACCCGCCGCTGCGGAAGCCGGTGCAGCCCGCGGCAGGGCGCATCCGGAAACAGGCGCTCGAGGCGAAAGTGCACCCAGCGCCGGCGATGGTGCAGGGCGACCGGTGGCGTCTGCTCGACATGCAGCGGGTCGGCCGGGTCCTCGATCAGCAGGTGCAGGCCGGCGCTGCCGGCGCATTGTGCGGCCGCCTGCTCGCACTCGGCGTCGGTCCAGCTTGCCAGCCGGCAGGCGCCACGGCGGTCGTGGGTCCAGAGCGTGGCCAGTCCCGGTGTCAGGCACAGGAAGCCGGGCCGATGACCGATGCCGGTCATCGCGTCAGCTCGAGCGTGGCGCTGTGCAATGGCGACAGTACGGCGCTCAGCACCCAGGCCAGGATCAGTCCCAGCAGCACGGTCAGCGACGGTTCGATCAGCCGCTGCAACCGGTCGATGCCGGCGCGGATATCGCGCTGGTAGCCGTGATCGGCGTGGGCCAGCATCCGGCCGAGTGCGCCGGTCTGCTCGCCGAGCCGGATCAGCCGGCGCAGCCGGGGCGGGAACAGGCCGCCGGTCGCCAGCGCATCGGCCAGCGTACTGCCGCCGGCGACCCGGCGCCGGGCATCGGCCAGCGCGGCGGCGACTGCCCGGTTGCCGACCAGCTGCTCGCAGCGTTCCAGTACGGTCAGCAGCGGAATGCCGGCGCTGTACAGCAGGGCGAAACCGGCGGCAAAGCGCGACAGCGCGATCTGGTGCCGGATCGGGCCCAGCAGCGGCAGTGCCAGCCGCCAGCGGTCGGCGTGCAGCAGCAGCGGTGGAAACCGGCGGCAGGCAAGGCGCCAGCTGGCCAGCGTGAGCAGCGGCAGTGCTGCCAGCCACGGCCCGTACCGTTCCGCCACCGAAGCGGTGCTGATCAGCAGGCGGGTCTGCCATGGCAGCGCGGCGCCGAGGCTGTCGAGAAAGCCGACCAGTTGCGGCAGCAGGTAGAGCAGCAGGAAGACGCAGACTGCCAGCAACACGCTGGCGACGAACAGCGGATACATCAGTAGCCGGATACTGTGCGTGCGCTGCTCGTCGTCCCGGCGCAGCATGTCGCTGAGCCGGGCGCAGATCACCGGCAGTTCGCCGCTCAGTTCCCCGGCTTCCACCAGCGCCACGATGACCGGCCCGAAGGCGCGCGGGTGGGCGCGCATGGCGGCGGACAGCGTACTGCCGCGCTCCAGGTCCTGCGACATGACCGCCAGTACATGGCGCATGGCGGCATCGACGCTGTCGTCGTCCAGTTCGCGCAGGGCATCGAGCAGCGGCAGGCCGGCACCGAGCAGATGTTCCAGCTGCAGGAAAAAATCGATCTGCGTGCGCCGCGACACCCGCCGCGGCGCGGCGCGGGTCAGCAGACCGGCGCGGGTTTCCAGATGGATGACCGTCAGCCCCAGCGCCGCTGCCCGCTGTTCCAGATCGGCCAGATTGGCTGCGTTCAGGCGGTGGCGGCGGACGCGCCCGTCGCGGTCGGCGGCAAGCAATTGATAGTGCATGGATCAGCGCCTCTCCGACAGATCGATGGTCCGGATGATTTCTTCCAGCGAGGTATCGCCGGCCAGCACCCGCGCGCAGCCCTGTTCGGCGAGCTCGCTGAAACCGCGTGCCTTCGCCAGCCGGCGCAGCGAGGCCGGGTCATCGTGCCGGCCGATGGCGGCGTCGATGTCGGCATCGATGCGCAGCAGCTCGGCAACCATGAAGCGGCCGCGGTAACCGCTGCCGAGGCAGGCCTCGCAGCCGCGCGGGCGAAACAGGCAGACCTCGCCGTCGCTGACGCCGAGCAGCCGGCGTTCGCCGGCGTCGGGCCGGTCCGCCTGCCGGCAATGCGGGCACAGGCGGCGCACCAGCCGCTGGCCGAGGATGCCGCTCACATTGCCGACCAGCGTGTCGCGGCATACACCGAGGTCCAGCAGCCGTGGCAGCACGCCGAGCGCGGTCGGCGCATGCAGCGTGGCAAAGACCTGATGGCCGGTCATTGCGGCGCGGAACGCCATGGCCGCGGTGTCGGCATCGCGGATTTCGCCGACCAGAATCGCATCCGGGTCCTGGCGCATCAGGCTGCGGATGCCGCTGGCGAAGTCGAGCTTGACGTTGTCGGTGATTGAAGTCTGGCGGATGCCCGGCATCGGGTACTCGACCGGATCTTCCAGCGTCATGATGTTCAGCGCGGTGCTGTCGAGCAGTGACAGCACCGCGTACAGCGTCGTGGTCTTGCCGGACCCGGTCGGCCCGGTGACCAGCAGGATGCCGGCCGGCCGCGCGCTCAGCGCCCGCAGCAGCGCCTGTTGCGCGTCCGGCAGGCCGAGTCCGTCCAGCGACAGGTACTCGCGCTGGCGATCGAGCAGCCGCAGCACCAGGTTCTCGCCGTGCAGCGTTGGCTGGGTGGCGGCGCGCACATCGAGGCGGCGGCCATCCGGCGACTGCGAGAAGCGACCGTCCTGGGGCGCGCGCGTCTCGGCGATATTCATGCCGGACAGGATTTTCAGCCGGGTCAGCATGGCCGGCCAGTGACGCTTGTCCAGCGTCCGGAACAGCTGCATGACGCCATCGAGCCGATAGCGGATGCGAACGAAGGTCTGCTCCGGCTCCAGGTGGATGTCGCTGGCATCGCGGGCGGCGGCATCGGCAATCAGGCTGTCCACCAGCTGCACCACCGGATTGCCGTCGACCGGCGCTCGCCCGATGACCTCGGCACTGGCCCCGTCCAGCGCGCGCAGGGCGCCGTCCACTGCCGCCGCATGACCGTAGGCGCGGCCGATGGCCTGGGCAATGTCGGCCGCCGCCGCCTGGTGGGTACGCAGCTGGCGGCAACGCGCGCCACCCTGCTGGCGGATATGCGCCAGCGCCACATTGTCGTGCGGACGCGACATGGCCAGGTCCAGCGTGCCACTGTCGGCGTCGAAGGCCAGCGGGAACGCCGCGTGGCGGATGGCCAGCTCGCGCGGCAGCAGCGCCAGCAGGCGCGGGTCGCTCACCTGCCGGCGCAGGGCGCCGAGCACCGGCACGGCGGTCGACACCGGCTGTTGCTGCAGGGCGGCGGCACTGACGAAGCCGAGCCGGAGCAACAGCGTATCGAGAGCAACACCGGTAGCCTGTTGTTCGGCCTGCACCACGCGCAGCTGTGCTGGCGTCAGCAGCCCCCGGGCCAGCAGCCATTGGGTGAATTCTGCTTCCGGGGCACTCATCATTCCTCCTCCAGCGTTGCCAGCCGGCGCAGGGTCGGTGCCCGCGGAAACCGGGCGGGCCGGGCGTCGGCCAGGGCCAGGGCCATCCGGTAGTGGCGGATGGCTTCCTGCCGCTCGCCGCGCTGGTCCAGTGCGACGGCGAGGTTGTACGCATGGTCGGCCTGCGCCGGATCGGCTGCCAGCAGGGCGGCCCAGCCGCTGCGTGCGCGGGCCCAGTCGCCATCGGCGCTGGCCTGGCGGGCCGGCGCCAGCCGCGGGTCGATCGGCGCTGCCGGGCGTGGCGGGGGGACCGGCGTGTCCGCATGCGAAATCAGGCGGCCGCCGTCCGGCTGGATGCGCAGCCGCAGCCTGGCGGGCGGCGCGGGAGGGGCGGCATCGGGAACGTCCGCATCCGTCTCTTCCGCATCCGTATCGTCCATCCCGTCGGTGGGGCCGGTCCCGGCAGCATCAGGCGTGTCCTGCGGCGGGGGCGGCGGGTCGGCCTCGGCCACGAGGGGGGCATCGATGGCGGTCATGGGCAGGGTGTCCGCTGCGGGGGCCGCCGCCGCCCGGGGCAGGGCGGGGACGGGGGGCGCCGGCTGCATCGCCCGGACGATATAGCCGGCCAGCCCGAGCTGCGACAGCAGCAGTACGCCCAGCGCGGCAATGCGCCGCCGCCGCTGTCGGGCCTGCTGCCGGCCATATGCCTGCCACAGCGGCAGGGGCGCACCGGCATCCTGATCCGGATCGGCATCGACCGGCACCGGTTCCGGGCTGGCGGTGTCACCGGTTTGCAGTACGCGTCCGTCCCGGGGCCCGGCGGTCATCGGGAGGCCTCCAGCAGGGCGGCCGGATCACCGGCCAGTGTCGGCTTGATGAACACCACCAGTTCGGTCTTGACCGTGCGTTCGTCACGGCTGCCGAACAGCACGCCGAGATACGGAATCCGGGCCAGCCACGGCAGGCCACGATTGTCATGCATCAGCCGGTCCTGGATCAGGCCGCCAAGAATGCCGACCTCGCCGCTCTGCAGCCCGAGCGTCGACTCCAGCTCACGCACCTGGACCTCCGGCACCCGGCTCTCGACCCTGGCCTCCATCATCTGCAGGGCCGGATCAGGCACATAGCCGGTGATATGGGTAATGGTCGGACGCACACTGAGCGAAATGCGGCCACTGGCCCCGATCTGCGGCACCACGCTGAGCACGATGCCTTCCGGCACGGTATGGACCTTGCTTTCGTAGGTGTAACTCGGGGTGGCGCCATCCCGGCTCCGGCTGCCGACATAGTCGCGGGTGACGCGGATGGAAAAGTACGGCACGTCGCGCACCACCTTGAGAATGGCGACCTGATTGTTCAGCGCCATCAGCTTCGGGCTGGACAGCACCCGGGTGCGACCAAAGGTTTCCAGCAGACGCAGTGCGGCGCTGAGGTCGGCCCCTTTCCAGATCAGGCTGGCGCCCGGCGAGCCGGCACCGGACGGAAAGTTGCCGATCAGGCGGAAATGGTCGAACAGGCGGTCCCAGGCAATGCCGGACTGGTAATGATTCGACAGTTCCACTTCGACGATGGTTGCCTCGATCAGCACCTGACGCATCGCCCGGCGGTGGACCCGTTCCAGCAGCGTGCGCACCTGACGGTGCTGGCGGGCGGTGGCGCGGACGGAAATCAGGCCGGTCTCGGGATGAACGGCCAGCTTGCCGCCCTCGCCATCGTCGGGGGGGCGCGACCAGGGGTCGGCCGGCCGGCCGGCCGGGGGGGCGCCCGGCGTGCGCGACATGCCGGGCGGAGCAGGCAGGCGGCTGTCGCCGGCCGCGGCATCGGGGTCTGCCTGCAGCAGCACGGCGAGGTGGCGGGTCAGGCTGTGCCAGAAATCATTGCCGGCATGGCTGCCGATCCGGGTCGACGACCCGTTGTCCTGCGGGTTGCTGCTGGCGGCGACGGGGGCCGCCCCGCCGGAAATATTGGCGTCGACATTCAGCGTGGACTGGAAATGACGGGAAATATTGACGTAGTCGAGCGTGTAGTGATGCAGGTAAGGCGTATCCGGCTCGACGACCAGCGTATCGCGGTCGCGCCGCCAGCGCATGTCGGCCTGCTCCGCCAGGCGGTCAAGGATGCGCGGCAGTGGCTGGCGGATCGCATGCAGGCTGACCTGGCCCTGCAGCTGCGGATGAATGTCGATGCCGGCATCGCCGGCCAGCCGGGTCAGCAATTCGCGCAAGGGCGCCGGCCGGTCGAGGCTGATGCTGTAGCGTCGGCCGCCATCGGCATCGGCCACGGGCGGGGCCAGCACCGGCGGCGGGATCGGTGCGGGAGGCGGTCTGCCCGGCACCGGGGGCGGCGTGGGCGGGAGGTCGGGAAAGGCTGCGCATCCGCCCTGCAGCAGGGACAGAAAAAGCAACAAGTGGGCAGGGCGGGACACGCGGGTACTTGGCATTCGGAATCCCCGGGGCGTGGCATGGGCGCAACGCGCATACGTCGTATGCGGATATTTCTGATGCTTCCCATTTGGCGAAGACGGCGTGCCGCCTTACAATGCTCGGCCACGTCAATGTGTTGGCGCGGGTGTCGCCGCCGGGTATGCCGGGGCGATAAGAGACAAATATGCTAATAAATTGATAATTTGCTGTATTCAGTAGCTGTTTTTCGGTTTTTGCCGACAAAATCATTTTTAATGCTTTCCGGATATCGTTGCAAGCGCGGGGATAGGGGCTGGTTTGAGTCAAGGCAACTTCATAGAGCTTGAGCACGTCGATTTCAGCTATGGCGACAGGCAGATCCTGCGCGATGTGTCACTGTGCGTGCCGAAAGGCAAGCTGGTCGCCATCATGGGCGGCTCGGGCAGCGGCAAGACCACGCTGCTGAAACTGCTGTCCGGCCAGGTCAGGCCTGACCGTGGCCGGGTGACGGTCGGTGACGCGCGGGTGGACAACATCGATTCCGCCGGCCTGTACCGGCTGCGCCGGCGCATGGGCATGCTGTTCCAGTTCGGCGCGCTGTTTACCGACCTGTCGGTGCTCGACAATGTGGCATTTCCGCTGCGCGAGCAGACCGATCTGCCGGAAAGCATGATTCGCGACCTGGTGCTGATGAAGCTCGAAGCGGTCGGCCTGCGCGGTACGGCCGGGCTGATGCCGGCCGAGCTGTCGGGCGGCATGGCGCGGCGGGTTGCGCTGGCCCGCGCGATTGCACTCGACCCGGAACTGATGCTGTACGACGAGCCGTTCACCGGGCTGGACCCGATTGCGCTCGGCACCATCGCCTTCCTGATCAAGCGGATGAACGCGGCACTCGGCGCCACGGCGGTCATGGTCACCCATGACGTCCACGTGTCGCTGGACGTGGTCGACTACATCTATTTCGTCGCCGATGGCGGCATCGTCGCCCAGGGAACGCCGGACGAGGTGCGGGTGTCGAACGATCCGTTCGTGCGCCAGTTCGTGCACGGCGAGGCCGACGGTGCGGTCAAATTGCAATATCCGGCGCGCGACTACGCGACGGATCTGGGACTGGGGAGGGCCGGACATGCTTGACGGACTGCGCGCCGGCCTGACTGGTATCGGCCACCGCATCATCGAAGGCGTATGGCGGCTCGGCTTTGCCCTGCGTTTTCTGCTGGCCGTGCTGACGCACTCGGGCACGGCGCTGCTGCGTTTCCAGCTGACCATTCGCGAAGTGTATTTCGCCGGCGTCCTGTCGCTGGTCATCATCATCGTGTCGGGCGCTTTCGTCGGCATGGTGCTGGGGCTGCAGGGCTATACCACGCTGATGCGCTTCGGCTCCGCCGATGCGCTCGGCAGCCTGGTGGCGCTGTCGCTGCTGCGCGAACTGGGCCCGGTGCTGGCGGCATTGCTGTTCGCCAGCCGCTCCGGCTCGGCGATGACGGCTGAAATCGGCCTGATGAAAGCGACCGAGCAACTGGACGCGATGGCGGTCATGGCGGTCAATCCGATCGCCCGCGTGGTCGCCCCGCGCTTCTGGGCCGGCGTGTTTTCGATGCCGCTGCTGGCGGCGCTGTTCAGCCTGATGGGCATCTTCGGCGGCTATTTCATCGGTGTGGTGATGATCGGCCTCGACCATGGTTCGTACTGGTCGCAGATGCAGGCGGCCGTGGACCTGCGCGACGATGTGCTCAACGGCGTGATCAAGAGTCTGGTATTTGGCGTGGCGGTCACCCTGATCGCCGTGTTCGAAGGTTATGACGCCCAGCCGACTGCGGCGGGTGTTTCGGCGGCGACAACGCGCACGGTGGTGACTTCCGCGCTGGTCATTCTGGCACTGGATTTTGTGCTGACCGCCTTCATGTTCTGATACGGATAGCTTTCACTATGAAAAGAGCCACAATTGATCTGTGGGTTGGCATCTTCGCCGTCATCGGCTTTGCTGCCATCCTGTTCCTCGCACTGAAAGTGGCGAACCTGACCACCGCTTCCAGTGCCAGCAGTTACCGGGTGACGGCCGAATTCGACAATATCGGCGGCCTCAAGGTCCGTGCGCCGGTCAAGGCCGCAGGCGTCATCGTCGGTCGGGTCGATGACATTCGCCTCGACAGCAAGACCATGCGGGCCCGGGTGATGCTGGCGCTGGACAGCCGCTACCCGTTTGCCCGCGACGTGGCGGCCTCCATCAATACCTCGGGCCTGCTCGGCGAGCAGTATGTCGCGCTGCTGGACGGCGGCGACAGCGAGCCGCTGCGTGCCGGGGACACCATCAGCATGACCTCGTCCGCGCTGGTGCTGGAAGATCTGATTGGCAAGTTCATGCTGAGCTTTGCCGAAAAGGGGGGTGACGACGGTGCGACCAAGTCGGCCGCCTCGCTCAAATGAACACGCTATCCGCCGCCCGCTGACCGGGTGGCGACGACTGACCGATACATTGTGAGATATCAAAAATGAAACGCATTGCCGCTGTATTTGCCTTCCTTGCCTGTGGCTTCATGCCCGTGGCAGCCTACGCAGACAACCCCGATGCCGTGGTCAGACAGACTGCGCAGCAGGTTCTGGAAACCATCCGCAAGGACACCGGCCGCAATCCTGCCCGTCTGCGCGGCGAGATCGAAGCGCTGGCGACGCCGAAGTTCGACTTCACCCGCATGACGGCACTGGCTGTCGGCCGCGGCTGGCGCCAGGCTACGCCTGAGCAGCAGGCACAGCTGACCGACGCGTTCCAGACGCTCCTGGTCCGGACCTATGCCTCGACGATGATCCGCTTCAAGAATGCCCAGGTGTCGGTCGCCGACAACCCCATCGTCAGCAGCAATGGCCGTGAAGCCACGGTGCGCAGCAGCGTGCAGACCGGCGACGCCAGCAACAAGCCGGTGCAGATCGACTACACGCTGTACCGGACTGCTGCCGGCTGGAAGGTCTACAACGTCACGGTCGAAGGCGCGAGCCTGGTGACTGTCTACCGAAGCAATTTCAACGAAGTGGTCAGCAAGCAGGGTATCGACGGCCTGATCCAGTCGATCCGCGACAAGAATGCGCAGCTGGCCGCCAAGGGCGGTGCCTGACATGAGCGAACGGCTGGCCCTGCCCACCCGCGTGACGCTGGCCGACAGCGCAGCCCTGCTGCGCACGCTGACCCCGGCCGTCGCCCGCGATGATTGCGTGCTGGACTGGTCGGCGGTGGAGTCTGCCGACTCCTCGGCGCTGGCGCTGGTCTTCGGCCTGCAGCGCGCGGCGACCGCCGCCGGCCGCCAACTGACCCTGACGGCCCTGCCGAACGGACTGGCCACACTGGCCCAATTGTACGGAGTGGAACATTTTGTCTCTCAAGCCGACTAGGGCCCTGACGGCGCTCGGTCTCCTGATCGCTCTCGGCGGATGCGCAACGGGTTCCAACCCGTCCGATCCGTATGAAGGCTATAACCGCAAGGTTTACGCTTTCAACAGTGGCTTTGACCGCCACGTCTATCGTCCGGTGGCCGAAGGCTACCAGAAGGTCACGCCGCAACCGGCGCGGACCGGCATCCGCAACTTCTTCGACAACCTGGCCGACATGCTGAGCCTGGCGAACAATATCGTCATGCTGCGTCCGGTGCCGGCGATGAGCGATTTCATGCGCGTCAGCGTCAATACCGTGCTCGGCCTTGGCGGCCTGCTCGATATTGCCACGCCGATGGGCCTGCACAAGGACCAGAAGGGCTTTGGCGACACGCTGGCGCACTATGGCTGGCAGAACAGTGCCTACTTCATGGTCCCGTTCTTCCCGCCGTCGACCATCCGCGACACGCTGGGTCTCGGTGTCGACTACCTGACGGTGCCGACGCGCGAACTGTTCACCACGACCTATACCGACGCCTCGGCGGTGATGGTGAACCTGGTCGACCAGCGCGCGCGCCTGCTGCCGCTGGACCCGGCGCGTGATGCCGCCCTCGACGAGTACACGTTCACCCGCGACGCGTGGATGGCGATCCGTGCCCGCCAGCTCGGCATTGCGCCGCCGCTGGGCAATGGCGACGACAACGAAGAGATCGACATCAACGAACTGGTCCCGGCCAATCACGGCGGTGCCGAGTCCGAGCCGCAGCATGCAATGCCGGCTGCGCCGGTCGAGCCGGAAGAACACATGGTGCATACCGCCCATGCTGCGCATGCCGCTGCCGCAGAAGCGCCGGAAGCCGGCAAGGAAGCCGTCGTCACGCCGTAGCGTGCCGTCTGCTTTCCGCGCCAGAAACCAGGCCCCTGACCCTCCGGTCAGGGGCTTTCTGCTGTTCCGTCCATCCGGAATGGACCAACGAAGCAGGATCTCCCCGTCGTGGCGGGAACGGAAGGGGCAGGGCCCGGTCAGGCAGACTGCCGCATTCACGATTCTTGCTGTCAGCCGGGCGTGTACCGGCACCACGGCGACCGTTGCAGCCCACTCCTGAGCAGTCAAAAGCCCCTGACCATCCGGTCAGGGGCTTTGGGGCCGGGCCGAAACGGCGTCCTACAGCCAGCGTGCCTCGATCAGATCGCGCAGTCCGGCCGACACGCCGACGCCAAAACGCTTGGCGATGCGGTCGCTGAGGCCGTCCTTCGGCGTCATGTCGACCGTGTCTTCGGCATGAATCACGTCGCGGGCGACCGAATTGACCGAGCCGTAGCCATCGACCAGTCCGAGCGGAATCGCCTGTTCGCCGATCCAGACCCGGCCGGTGAACAACTCGTCCCCTTTCAGCCGCGCGCCACGGCCGCGCTTGACCGCGGTGATGAACTGGGTGTGGATCGCATCGAGCAGACCCTGACGGATGGCGCGCTGTTCCGGCGTTTCCGGGCTGAACGGATCGCCCATGCCCTTGTCGCGGCCGGCGTGGGCCAGCCGGCGTTCGACGCCGAGCTTGTCCATCAGACCGGTAAAGCCGAAGCCGTCCGACAGCACGCCGATCGAACCGACGATGCTGGCCTTGTCGACAAAGATCTTGTCGGCCGCTGCGGCGATGTAATAGCAGCCGCTGGCGCAGACATCCTCGACCACCACGTACAGCGGGATCTTCGGGTGCAGTTTCTTCTGGCGCATGATCTCGTCGTAGACCATGCCGGACAGCACCGGGCTGCCGCCGGGGCTGTTGGCGCGGATGATGATGCCGCGGGTGCCGGAATCCTTGTAGGCGGCTTTCAGCCCGTCGATCATCCGGTTGGCGGTGTCATTGTTGCCGTCAATCGTGCCGCTGAGCTGCAGCACGGCAGTGCGCGTGCCGGCGCCGGGCAGGGCTTCGGTCGAATCGCCGGACATGCTGGCGAACAGCGGCCACAGCACCAGCGCAATGACGATCAGCCAGGTCAGGCGGAAGAAAATGTTCCAGCGCCGCGTGCGGCGCTGTTCGACGACGGCAGCCAGCAGGGTTTTTTCGACCACCTGGCGTTCCCAGTTTTCACTCATATGCGTATCGATTTCCGGTCAGAAGGGCGAGGGCGAGCTTAACAGAAACCCGGAGGCTCAGTCGGCCACCAGCCAGACACTGCCGTCGCGCTCGATGACCGTCACCGGTTCCAGTTTCTGGCCGGGACAGGGGCCGAGCACGCACAGGCCGTTGTCGGCGCGAAAATGGGCGCCATGGGTGCTGCAGACCAGGTGATGGCCGTCGAGGCTGAAGAAGCGGCTGTCGTTCATGTCCAGCGGCATCGGCCGGTGGCGGCAGAGATTCAGGTAAGCGCGCACCTGCGAGCGGTAGCGGACCACGAACGCCTCGCCGCGCGGTGTGGCGAAGCGCACGCCGTCACCGCCGTCGACCAGCGCCGACGACGGGCAGATCAGCGTGGCAGCGAGGTCAGCCATGTATCGAAACCGGCAAAGTCGTCGAACACCGCCAGCGGCGCCACGGCCTCGAGCTGCTGACGCGGATGAGCGCCCTGCGCCAGCCCGCAGCCAGGCACGCGGGCATTCTTCGCCATCAGCAGGTCGTGGGTGGTATCGCCGACCATCAGGCTGGCGCCGCGCTCGACGCCAAAGTAGTCGGTCAACTGGTCGAGCATCTCCGGATCGGGCTTGGACGCGCACTCGTTGACGGTGCGGGTGGCATCGAACAGGCCGGCCAGCCCGCTGGCTTCCAGCGCGCGGTCGAGCCCGGGGCGGCCCTTGCCGGTGGCCACGGCGAGGAAATAGCCGGCCTGGCGGTAGGCCTGCAGCGCCTCGCGCACGCCGGGGAACAGCTCGACCGTCTCTTCGCCGGCCAGGTAGTTGCGCTTGTAGGCTTCGACCATGCCGCCGTAGTCCGACTCGGCCAGACCCGGGCAGGCGACGCGCATGGCGTCACGCAGGCCGAGACCGATCACGTGCGACGCGCGTTCGCGTTCCGGCACCGGCAGACCGAGATCGGCGCAGGCGCGCTGGATCGAGCGGGTGATGTGCGCGGTCGAATCCATCAGCGTACCGTCCCAGTCGAACACCAGCAGGGAGGGAGGAGCAACCATCATGACTTCAGGCTTTCGGCAAAGGCGACCAGTTCGCGCGGCAGCGGGACTTCGAACAGCAGCGGTTCGCCGGTCAGCGGGTGGGGCAGGCTGAGGTGCCAGGCATGCAGGAACAGGCGTTTCAGTCCCTGGCGTGCCAGCATCTTGTTGGTATCGTAGTCGCCATACTTGTCGTCGCCGGCGATCGGACAGTCGGCCGACTGCATGTGGACGCGAATCTGGTGGGTACGACCGGTGCGCAGCCGCGCCTCGACCAGGGTAAAGCCCGGCAGGCGCTCGACAATGCGGAAATCGGTCTGCGAGGCCAGCCCGTTCTGCTCGTCGACGCGCACCCGGCGCTCGCCGTCCGGCAGCGTGTACTTGAACAGCGGCTTGCGTACCGACTTGCGCGCCGCCGCCCATTCGCCGACACCCAGTGCCAGATAGCGCTTGTCCGGAATATTGTCGCGCATCATCGCATGCAGCTTGACCAGCGCCGAACGCTTCTTGGCCAGCATCAGCAGGCCGGACGTATCGCGGTCGAGGCGGTGAACCAGTTCGAGGAAGCGGGCTTCGGGCCGCGCGGCACGCAACTGCTCGATCACGCCGAAGCTGACGCCGGACCCGCCGTGGACGGCAACGCCGGACGGCTTGTCGATGACCAGCATCGCATCGTCCTCGTAGACGATCGGGAACACCGCCGCCGGCACCGGCCGCGCGGCATTGTCGCGCACGGCGATGCGGATCGGCGGCACGCGCACCAGATCGCCGCCGGCAAGGCGGTAACTGGCGTCGATGCGTCCCTTGTTCACCCGCACTTCCCCTGCGCGGAGAATGCGGTACACATGGCTTTTCGGCACCCCTTTCAGGATCTTCAGCAGCCAGTTGTCTATCCGCTGGCCGGCCTCGTCTTCATCGATGGAATGGAAGGTGACGGAATCTTTGCTCGGAGGGGTCATATTGCTTATACTTCGGTCGCTTTATCGTTGCGACGCGACGCGCGTGGTGGCGGTGAAGCGTAACGCCTTCGACCGGTTGCGAAACGAAAATTTCGCCGCCAGCGGGTCTGGGGCGCACAGCCGGCGACGCAGTTTTTGCGTCGACCTGACGCGGTGAAATGACGGCTGGCGACAAAAAGGTTTGTATCGCTCACCGAAAAGTAGCGATGTTAATGCATTTGAGCGCACGACGCACTTTAGGCAAGTTCCTGTTTCCTGATGCCCTAGCCAGTCAGGAAACCATGCAGCGAAGTTTGACCCGACACGGCCCACACCCCGAAACGGCACCGCCAGACACTGTCGATGCCGTCGCGCCTGACGCGATGTTCCGGGCCGTGCAATACATGAGACGCCGGCTAACGCGATACTCCGTTCCCGATCTTTCCATCGAAGGCGCATCTTTCGGATAGCATCCGCCCGCAAAGCCGGCGGATGGTCAAAAACTGGCTGCAATTCCCGTGCGACGTGCGTGCTGGGAACACCAAACATGAAACGCATGTTGTTCAATGCGACGCAGGCCGAAGAGCTGCGCGTCGCGATCGTCGATGGGCAGAAGCTCATCGATCTCGACATCGAGACGGTCGGCAAGGAACAGCGCAAGGGCAATATCTACAAGGGCGTGATCACCCGCATCGAGCCCTCGCTGGAAGCCTGCTTCGTCGACTACGGCACCGACCGTCACGGCTTCCTGCCGTTCAAGGAAGTCTCCCGCACCTATTTCAACGCCTACGAAGGCGGTCGTCCGAAGATCCAGGACGTGCTGCGCGAAGGCCAGGAACTCATCGTCCAGGTCGAGAAGGACGAACGCGGCAACAAGGGCGCAGCGCTGACCACCTACATCAGCCTCGCCGGTCGCTACCTGGTGCTGATGCCGAACAACCCGCGTGGCGGTGGCGTATCGCGCCGCATCGAGGGCGAAGAACGCAACGAGCTGCGCGAACTGATGAGCCAGCTCGAAACCCCGCAGGGCACCAGCCTGATCGCCCGCACCGCCGGCATCGGCCGTTCGTTCGACGAACTGCAGTGGGACCTGAACTACCTGCTCCAGCTGTGGACCGCCGTTGAATCCGCCGCCGGTGCCCAGGCCGCGCCGTTCCTGATCTTCCAGGAAGGCAGCCTCGTCATCCGCGCGATTCGCGACTACTTCCAGCCGGACATCGGCGAACTGCTGGTCGACACCGAAGAAATCTGGGACCAGGCCCGTCAGTTCATGGGCCACGTGATGCCGGGCAACGTGAACCGCGTCAAGCTGTACAAGGACGACGTTCCGCTGTTCTCGCGCTTCCAGATCGAACACCAGATCGAAACGGCGTTCTCGCGCCAGGTTGCGCTGCCGTCCGGCGGCGCCATCGTCATCGACCATACCGAAGCACTGGTGTCGATCGACGTGAACTCGGCCCGCGCCACCAAGGGCGCGGACATCGAGACCACCGCGCTGAACACCAACGTCGAAGCGGCCGATGAAATCGCCCGCCAGCTGCGCCTGCGTGACCTCGGTGGCCTGATCGTCATCGACTTCATCGACATGGAAAACCCGAAGAACCAGCGCGAAGTCGAAAACCGGCTCAAGGACGCACTGCGTGCCGATCGCGCCCGGGTCCAGATGGGCAAACTGTCGCGCTTCGGCCTGCTCGAACTGTCGCGTCAGCGCCTGCAGCCGAGCCTGGGTGAAACCAGCCACATGCCGTGCCCGCGTTGCCATGGCACCGGCTTCATCCGCGGCATCGAATCGTCGGCACTGCACATCCTGCGCATCCTGACCGAAGAAGCGATGAAGGAAAACACCGGCGCGGTCCACGTCCAGGTACCGGTCGACGTCGCGACCTTCCTGCTGAACGAGAAGCGTGCCGAACTGTTCGGCATCGAAGCCCGCCTGAAGGTCGAAGTGGTGCTGATCCCGAACATCCACTTCGAAACCCCGCACTACAAGATCACCCGTCTGCGCCAGGACGACATGACGGAAATCGTCGAAGACGACGGCCCGAGCTATCGCCTGGCCGAAGCACCGGAAGAAGACGCGATGGAAGCCTACCTGGCCGACCGCGTGAAGCCGGAGCGTCCGCAGGCCGCCGTGCAGGGCATCACCCCGCAGCAACCGGCCCCGGTCCGCGAAGAACCGGCCGCACCGGCTGCCCGCCAGAGCGCTGCCCGTCCGGCCACCGCCGCTGCCGCACCGCAGGGCCTGTTCCAGCGCATCATCGCCTGGTTCCAGGGCGATACCGACAAGAAACCGGCCACCCCGGCTGCCCGCCCGCGTCCGACGCCGGCTGCGCAACAGGCCGGCGGCAGCGATGCCAGCCAGAAGCGCGACCGCAAGCAACGTCACGCCAAGACCGAAGAACAGCGCCGCCGCTCGCCGCAACAGGGCGAAGGCACGCCGCGCCGCGAACGTCAGGATCGCAACCAGGAAGGCCGCGATCGCAACGACCGCACGCCGGAAAACCGTGGCGAACGCAACGACAATCGCCAGGAACGCGGTGACAACCGTCAGGAACGTGGCGAACGCAACCCGGAACGCAACACCCACGAACGTCGCGAACGCGGCGATCGCAACCCGGAAAGCCGCGAACGCAATGACGTCCGCGCTGAACGGGCCGAACGTGGCGAGCGTCCGGAACGCCGCCCGGTCGAGCGTCAGGAACGCCAGGAACGTCAGGACGTGCCGGCACCGGAAGTCCGCGCCGAAGCCGCCGAAGGCCGTCAGCCGCGCGAACCGCGTGAACGCCGCCGCAACCCGCGCCGTGAAGAACAGCGCGATGCCCCGGCTGCCGACGAGCTGATCAACAAGCCGGTCACCATCGGTGACCTGCCGCCGGCCGAAGAAGAAGCACCGGAAGCCGAAACCGAGCGCGCCGAACGCAGCAACCGTCGTCGTCGCGGCCGTCGTGGCGGAGAACGTCGCCCGGAAGCGGAAGACAACGGCGTCGCCAGCAACGGTGACATGCCGCTTGCCGCCGAGCCGAAACCGGCTGCCGAACCGCGCGCAGAACGCCAGGAGCGTCAGGAACGGCCGGAGCGCCAGCCGCGCCAGGAACGCCAGCCGCGTCAGGAGCGTCAGGAACGCCCGGTCGTGGCCGAGCAGCCGGCGCAGGAAGTCCGTGCCGACATCGCTGAACCGGCACCGGCAGAAGCCCGCGAAGTGCAGGCCGATGCCCGCGCCACCTGGATCGAAGAGGGCGGTTCGCAGTCCGGCATCGACATGCTGAACACGACGCCGGAAGAAGTGCCGGCCAAACCGGCCCAGATTCTGGCCGAAGCCGAACCGGTGGCTGCAAAGCCGGCCGCGCCGGCAGTGATCGAAACGCCGAAGGTCGAAGCCGAAGCCGTGGCACCGGTGATCGAAGCCGCTCCGGTGGTCGAGAAGGTCGAAGCCAGGGTCGAGGTAGCACCGGTGGTGGAACGCGTCGAAGCGCCCAAACCGGTCGAAATCAAGGCCGAAGCGCCGGTAGCCAGGGCTGCTGAAGTCGCCGCCCCGGTCGCCGACGGGCTGGTCATGGTCAGCACCAGGGCCGTTACCACCCCGGTTGCCGAAACCGAAGTGGTCCCGACCGCCCCGGTCCGCCGTCGCAACCAGCAGCGCCAGCAGCAGCCCGTCGTGGCCGAGCCGGTATCGCTGGTCCAGATCGAGACCGCCGGCCATGACACCCCGGCCGATACGGCCGAGGAGACCCCGGCCGCCGAAGCCCGCCGCCGCGCCGACGTGGCCCAGCCCGCCGCTGCCGGCGACGCTGGCCAGAACGGCCTGTCGCAGGTCGAGACGCGCCACTAAGCGGAAATCCGTCAACCTTCTGCACGCAGGGGGTTGACGGAATCAGCAGGCTTCCGTAGAATCTCTTTTCTCGATTCCCCGATAGCTCAGTTGGTAGAGCGCCGGACTGTTAATCCGTAGGTCCCTGGTTCGAGCCCAGGTCGGGGAGCCAGAATTCAAACGCCGTGAACGCATGTTCACGGCGTTTTCATTTGTGGATTGCCGGGAGAAACAGGCCGGATGGCTGCCGGTGTGCGAGGCTGCTATCGTACTGGCTGCGGTGTGCATGAGCCCCCTTGCCGGGGGCTGAAAATCGGTAGATTTTTGCTGTGGCAAATAATCGTTTTTAATCAGGTGGTTATTTTTAGAGTGTTCCCCGCGTACGCGGGGATGAACCGTAACCTCTCTTAGGGATTTTGACCGTGGAATAGTGTTCCCCGCGTACGCGGGGATGAACCGAACGAGAGGTGCTTTTGATGGATATGAGTAGTGTGTTCCCCGCGTACGCGGGGATGAACCGCAGGTGGCAACCGACTACGCGCTGATCCGCAAGTGTTCCCCGCGTACGCGGGGATGAACCGTCGCCGGTATAGCGCCCGAGGTCGGGTGCCCACGTGTTCCCCGCGTACGCGGGGATGAACCGCACGACATGAGCAGGTCATGAGCGGCACATGAGTGTTCCCCGCGTACGCGGGGATGAACCGCCAACTGAACGCGATACAGAGGCATTGCGTAGGTGTTCCCCGCGTACGCGGGGATGAACCGGACGCACAAATGCTTGCCATACGGTTCGCTAAGTGTTCCCCGCGTACGCGGGGATGAACCGAGGCAGGTACTTTCCCCGGTAGAGGTCTACATGTGTTCCCCGCGTACGCGGGGATGAACCGATTTCCGATGCTGTTTGCCTGCAGCCCTTTATGTGTTCCCCGCGTACGCGGGGATGAACCGGACGTTGACGGCCTGCGCAGGTCTTATGCCAAGGTGTTCCCCGCGTACGCGGGGATGAACCGTTGGGAGAACCGGAACGCGGCAGCAGCGCCCTGTGTTCCCCGCGTACGCGGGGATGAACCGGACGACACCCACCTGCGCAGCAAGTGCCTGGAGTGTTCCCCGCGTACGCGGGGATGAACCGAAATCGCGCGACCGCATTGACGGCATCGTGGCGTGTTCCCCGCGTACGCGGGGATGAACCGTCGATCCGGCTGCACAAAGGCCGCTTCGAAGGGTGTTCCCCGCGTACGCGGGGATGAACCGCCATAGATTCGTATGAAAAAACCGTGAAAATCGTGTTCCCCGCGTACGCGGGGATGAACCGGCGAACGGCGCAGCAATCAGCCGCGTTGCTTACGTGTTCCCCGCGTACGCGGGGATGAACCGCACGCCGACCGTGAGCCGGAATGTCCCGCGCGGGTGTTCCCCGCGTACGCGGGGATGAACCGAAAACCCTTTCCCGCGCGCAATTCAATCAGCTGTGTTCCCCGCGTACGCGGGGATAAACCGCTTGCGGGCCTTGCCTGCATCAGCGTCAATGGGGGGGCCTCGCTCAGGCGAAGAACGGCCGAACGGACCCCCGCCGGGCCTGCCTGCGATCACGCCAGTCGCTTGACCAGCAGCAGCCCGCAGCCAAATGCCTGGGCGTGGCCGAGGCTGGCGTTCTTTCCCGGGAGCGGCTGGCCCAGCATTGCCTGGGTCAGACGCTCCGGGTCCTGCACGCGCGCCATGCCCTGATAGTCGACGCTGGAGAAGCGCAGTTCCCGGCCCTTGCTGCGCAGAACGTGCTGGCAATAGCCATCGGCCTGGATCTGGTCCGGGTCGATCTGCAGGCCCCAGCTGGCAGCGCGCTTGTCCAGCCAGGCCAGCGCAGCCTGCCGGATTGCCTGCTGCAGTGACTCACCCTGCAGCCCGGCCTGTCTGGCGAGGGTCTTGGCATGCATGAGGACGTCGTGACGCTTGCCGCGCTGGTCGGGGGCGCTGGCGATGGCCACTGTCGGATTGGCGCGCAGGCTGAAGTCGACCCATTCGCCTGTCTCCAGCCGGGGCTGGAAGGGTTTGCTGTTCACCGTGACCAGCGGATGCCAGGACTGTGGCTGACGTTGCGAGACCAGGTAGTACAGCAGCGTCCCGCTTGCCGCACTGGCGGCGCGAAACAGGAAGTCACGCGGCGCCTTGTCGGGCGAATCAGGGAACAGGCGCCAGATCAGCGTGTGGTCACGATAGGCGTCGCCAGCGTCGAGGCCGCCTTCCTGCGCGGCCAGCGCGCCGCTCTTGATGCTGATGCGGGAGAAGTAGCTCATTGTCTTCCTTCGGCCAGGTATACGTTTTCCTGCCGGGTGTCGAACTGCCAGCGCCGGCGCGACAGCGGCTCGTCATGCCGGGTCTGCCTGAGCGTGACCGGCATGCCGGCACTGTCCATCCTCGCATCCCAGTAATAGCGGGCCAGGCGGTCGGGGCGCAGGCAGGCAGACTGGTGATGGCGGTCCTCCGGGATCAGCGTCTCGTCATCGCGGCTGTCCAGTGCGGCTTTCAGGCTGGGAAACGATTCGAGCCGGGGGTTCAGCGGCAGGGCCAGCGGGCAGGATTTGCGCCCCAGATAGGGTACAAAGACCGGGCGCTCGATGGCCGCACCCAGCGTGGCCAGATCGTATGCCGCATCCGCCGTCGCCTCGATGGCCACGGTGTACAGGCTGTCGCAGCGGTAGTCGCGGCTGGTCAGGATGGTGTTCAACCTGTCCGGGGCGCGCATTTCCTGACGGCGGGTGGCGTAGCTGAATTTCTTCGGCAGGTCCGGCCATTGCACGGTGTGGTAATCGCGCAGTGGCAGTCCGGCCGACAGCAATTTGATGCCGAAGCGATAGCCGGCGCCAAGCGCCTGCTGTCCGGCCTCATCGTCACGGCGGATGCCCAGCGCCGCCCCGAGCAGACCCAGCAGCGCCGAGCGTGACGGATGGGGCGCGCCAGGGCGCTGTTCGCCAACCGCGACCTCGCCCCAACTGGCCATTGGTCCATAGAGACGCAGTACCAGATATGAGTGCATGGCTTACTCCGCCGCGAATGCCAGCAATCCGGCCAGGCTGCCCGAACCGGTCAGGACATTGAACTCGTCACGGGCATCGGCGCAGGCACCGTAAACCTTGTCCATATTGTCACGCAGCGTGGTCAGCGCCTGGATGCCCTCGCTGGCGTAATCGTTACTTGCTACCGGCTTGAGGAAGGCCAGCGACAGACTGCGTGGCTGGCGGCTGCCTTTTTCCACTAGCGCATAGTGGGCATAGGCGCGGCTTGCATAGCTGTTCTGCTTGCCGGTCGGAGCGACGGTCAGCGCCGCTTCGATCAATGCCTGCAGCGCGGCGTTCAGCAGGGCCTCGTCGCCGCCCAGATTGCGCTTGAGCAGTTCCCGGTCAATGCACAGGTACTGGTAGAGCACGGCAGCGGCGAACGGGCTTTCACCGATGTGGGCGGCACCGGCGTCCTGCACATTCAGGTCGTCGACGGCGGTGAAGTAGTCGTCTTCCAGCACCGAGGCGTGAATGCCCAGGGCATGTGCCACCTGGACTGCCGCTTCCCCGTTGTATTCGGTCTTGCTGGCCAGCATGCGGCCGAACATGGCGATATCCACTGCGTGCTGGGTGTGCAGCAGGGCGTCCAGTTCAGCCTGCTCCGGTTCGCGCTTCCCGGCGATCAGCGTGGCGATCAGCGCATCGAGCGTGGCCTTTTCTTCCGCTGACACATGGACCAGCTGTTCGATCTCGAACGACTTGTCCTTTTTCAGCGCCCCGTAGACCTGGGCAATCTTGCCGGCGCTGTCGCCGGCCAGTTTTTCATTGAAACCGGCGGCCCGGAAACGCTCGTAAGCGTCTGCGCCCAGGCGCTTGGTCCGCGTACCGAGGCTGCCGTCGCTGCTGCCGACCTGGCTGCCAAGGCGGGCTGCGAACACGTCGGACGTGCGCCATGCGCGCTTCAGACTCTGCGACGACACGCGCAGACGTTCGGCGCCGCCCATCAGCGCCGTTTTCGGCCGGCCGAGATCATCGCGGTTCAGGTTGGACGGCGGATAGGAAATCAGGGTGTGCAGCTGGATGAAACGGGTCATGGTCGAGGCTCCAGGGTCAAGAGGGTTGCCGGGCTTGTTCGTCGGCGGATTCGGGCAGGGCGGCCTGGTAATAGAGGGTGGCCCAGCGCAGCTTCAGGCGTTGCGCGGGCGGCAGGGCCGGATCAGGCTGGCGGTATTCATGCACCCAGTTCAGCAGATCGTTGGCCAGCCGGCCGACGTCAGTCGTGCCGCCGAGCAGGTCGACGGCACGGCGCGCCTGACGGAAAAAGGCGACCTCGTCACGGCAGGTCTGCAGTTGCTGAAAGCGCAACTCGCTCATGCATGGCCGGTCGGTGCCGTTCTTGCTGCCCAGCGCACGGGCAAAATCCTTGCCGGGAATGTGGTCGGTGACATGCGACAGCACCCCGGCGGCCAGCGCCAGCGCAGACAGCGGCACGGCCGGGCCATCGGCCTTTTGCAAGGCCTGCGCCAGCCGGTGCAGTGACGACAGCAGCAGCACATCGTCGGGCAGGGCGCAGCGGCGCAGCTGTGCCCGGTCGCCGTGGGTCAGCATGGCGAACGGACCTGCCGGCCTTTCTTTCTCGTTCTGCAGACCGTTCCACCACAGGACGACGAGCGCTTGCTGCGGCTCACTGAGAAACTGCTTCATGGGCTTCTCCGGAAAATTGCTTGATCATCTGTTCCATCTGCTTGTGCGGTTTGGCACGCCACAGGCCGCGCCGCAGTTCGTCCCGGGCCTTGATGACCCGCTTCATGTTCATTTCCTCGACCGGGGCATTCAATATCCAGCGGTCGAACAGATTCAGGGTCTGGCTGCGCACGGCTTTCAGCCACTGGGTAAAAGCAGGGACACAGTGCTCGTCTTCCAGCTGCGGCAGTGATGCCAGTTGCTGCACGGCGGCGTAGAAGGACGTTTCCGTGTGCTGCCAGAAACTCTGTTCGACTGCCGGTTCCTTCTTGCTGCTGCCGCAGGCCAGCTTGACCTGCTCGCCGAGCAGGGATGCGCTCTGTTCGGCAACGCCAAGCACCTGGCGAACCGCCTGGGCAAAACGGCGCTCATCGTGGCTGACGGGCTGGTACAGCGGCAGCGTGCTGTCGTGCCAGGCCCTCGCCTTCATGTTGTCCATCTCGAAGCCGAAGCACCACAGCCGGGCTTCGCCGCGTTCGCACAGGCAGTCCGCCTTGCCATCACGGCGATTGAAGTCGGAGACGACGGCCGCTACCTTCATGCTGTCGTCCTCGCCAAAAGTCAGACTCAGCCAGTGCTGGTAGCTGCCTGCGGCACGCCCGCCCTTGGCGGGCAGGGCCGGTTTGACGTGTTTGGGGTCGATGGCGTACGGCGTGAGGGGATGCAGCCAGTTGCCGGTGTAGTTGGTGCCATAGTTGCGGGTGCGGTAGCGGGTGTAGAGCTGCTCATGCGGCTGGCCGCAGATCTCGCATTGCCCGGCCTGTGTCTGTGTCTCATCCAGCCGCAGCCGGCGCGGCATGCTCCAGTAGGCTTGCAGCGGATGGACATCATCGGGGCGGGTTTCCACACCGTTCTTGTCACTGACGCGGGTCGCCGTCAGCCAGGGCAGGCTGGCTGCAAGCGGTGCCGGCTGCCGCCAGGCCTCGTCGCCCGTTTCCTGAGGCAGCACATTCAGCCACAGCTTCTGCCACAGCGTGGCCTCGGCGTTTGCCGGCAAGACCAGCGTGCTGAGCGGACCACCGCCGCGCAGCGAGGTACGGTGACCAACGCCACCGCTCGGCGCATTGATCTGCAGGGTAAACAGCGCCTGGGCCACGCAGGCCGGGCACAGCCCCTGCCAGGAGCCCGGCTTGTTGAAGAACAGATTGGAGTCCGAGCCACGGTCGATCAGCAAGTCGGCCGTGCTGTTGTCCTTTGCCTCGGTCAGCGGGTCCAGATCCTGCATGAAGGCGGCGCCATTCCCGTCCAGCTCGAAAGCAGGCCGCAATGGTGCCAGCCATGCCTGCAGGGTTGCCGCATCAGGCGGCTGTCGCCACAGCCGGTGCCAGTCGTCCATGTCGGCGGGCGCATGGGCGGTCTGCAGCAGACCGATCAGCAACTGGTAGAGCGCGCCACGAAAATCGGCCCGCGGGGCCAGCACATCGACCACATCCGGCTGCGACAGCGCATGGACACTGGCCGGCAGCGCGCTGCCGTCAAGGCGGCGCAGGAGGAGCCAGTGGTTGTCTGGATCAAGCAGGTTCATTCGTGGCGTTTCCTTTACGGATTACTCTTTGAAATCAATGCGTACGCTTTTGAGTCTGGCAGCGGTGATCAGGAGGAAAATTAATAGAATAAACGTCCATGACTCCAGGCCATTATTTGTGATGGCCATGGCAAGGCCTGTCAGAAAAGTACGCATACAGCCCCCAAAGTGGTGAAGATGGGAGGTAATGTAGTTCAGTTCTGGGAGTGATGGCAACTTAATGTTAAGTATGGAGTAGCTATAATGATTCCTTCGTTGTTTGGCTGATGGCCACGGTTTTTAGTCAATCTGCTACCATTGGCGCGTTCCCCGATTATTTGGGGATGAACCGTACGGAGTAGCCATAGGCTTCATCTCGGCCATCATGTTCCCTGCATTCGCAGGGTGGACATCCGGGTGGCTCAGGCCCCCGGATGTCATCTCAGAACCCCTCCCTGTTCCAGCCCATACCGCACCGTGACCGGCCTGCCATCCGCATCGCAGCCATGACCAATCCATTGCCCGGCCTGCTCGTCCGGCTGCAGCGGCAGCACCAGATCGAACTCACTCATCCATGGCTGTTCACTGTGCAGCTGCGCCAGCGCAGCTGCAAAACGTTGCTTCCAGTCGGCGCTCAGGGCCTGCAGCTGGTGGCTGGGCAGGCGGATCGCCGACATCGACCACTGGCGCAGGGGATCGGCATCGCGGTATAGCGGGCGCAGTCCGGATTCCGGTGTATCGCCGGCTTCCGCCAGATAGACGGTGCGCGTTTCCGCGCCGAGCCGGGTCGGGATGTTGACTTCCTCATCCCAGAAATGGCTGCTGCCCTCGCAATAGCCTTTGCCCAGATCCAGCGAATTGAAGCGGGCGATGTCGGCCTGGCTCATCGCTTCGCCCAGGCATCTGGCCGATGCCTGCTGCAGGGCCGCCGGAACCCGGGCTTCGGCGTCATCGCCATAAACCGCTTCCACCAGTTGACGAACCGCGCCTGCCTGCCCGGGCACTCCCGGAGAGATGATGCAGCCGGCGGCCAGCAGCGCCTGCTGGGTCAGCCATGATTTGGCGAAGTCGGGATAGACGTATTGCGCGCCGGCAAAGACCTTGCCGTACCAGTCGGCTTTCGGTTCCGAGTCCGGTAGCGGACCGAACACGCACAGCCGGGGAGCCGGGCGCCGCTCGATCCCGTCGTCGGCCGGCTGGCCATCGGCATGGCGGGCATGCCGCTGCAGACGGCCGGCGCGCTGGATCAGCAGATCGATCGGTGCCAGATCGCTGATCATGATGTCGGCATCAAAATCCAGAGACTGTTCCAGTACCTGGGTGCCAATCAGCACCTGACCCCGGCGCATGGCGGCGGTAGCGTGTTTGCCGAAAAGGTCCAGCACGCGATTTTCGATATCCAGCCGGTGGCCAATGGCAAAGCGGCTGTGGAACAGGTGCAGGTTTTCGGCCGGCAGCCGCGCCTGCAGGGCGGCGAAGCCCTGGCGCGCATCGTCGACGGTATTGCGAATCCAGCAGACGCAGCGTCCGGCAGCCGCTTCTTCCGCAATCAGGTCAAGAACGGCGGCCTCGTTATCAAAGAGCTGCACGGCGACCGTGCGTCTGACCTCGGCACGGGTTTCACACGGCGTTGCCAGTGTCACCTGAGCGGCAAGCCGGGTGGTCAGCGGGTAATGCGGATCGGGCTCGACGTATTCGGCTGCCAGTCCCAGCCCGGCGCGAAAGGCGTTCAGCAAACCGGTTTTGACCGTGTGCGGCACGGTGGCCGACAGCAGAATGGCGCTGCCGCCCTGTGCCGCGTGTGCGCGCAACAATTGGCACAGCAGGGTTTTGACATACGGGTCGAAGCTGTGAACTTCGTCGATTACCAGCACCTTGTCGCGCAGACCGGCCAGTCGCAAGGACTGGTGCCTGGCCGGCAGTACGGCCAGCAGGGCCTGGTCGATGGAACCGACACCGACATGGGCCAGCAGTGCCTTCTTGTTGCCATCCGCCAGCCAGGCATTGCAATGCATGCTGGCGCTGCCTTCCTGCGGGCCGTAACCGTGATCCGGCTGTTGCAGCGTGCGGGTGAAATCGTCGACCAGTTGCCGGGCAGAATGGGCCAGCACGATCGAGGGGGTGCTCTGTGGCTGATAAAGCTTGCGGTAGATGGCGCCGACGCGCCGGTACATCTGGTTCGACGTCGCCATGGTGGGCAGGGCGAAGTACAGCCCCTTGCCGTGACCGGCCGCCATCAGCCGGTGCGCCAGAATCAGCGCCGCCTCAGTCTTGCCGGCGCCCGTCACGTCCTCCAGCAGGAACAGCTGCGGCCCCGGATCCAGCGTCACCGTGGCGGCATAGTGCTGCAGCGGGGTGGGGGTGTGCAGATAGTCGATAAAGTCGGTCAACCGGTCGGCACCGCAATAGGGGGCCACCGCACATGCCCCCAGCCCGTTGTGGGCGATGGCCTGGCGCGCGGCCGGCAGGGCATGGTTGAACCAGTAATCGTCGAGCGGCAGCGGCTCGCTGTGATAGCGGAAAAACGCCTGGCTGGAACCCAGCCAGTCGGCCAGAACCATCAGGCCGGCCAGTGGCCAGCTGACGGTTTTGCTGTGCTCGCGCGAGATGCCCTCTGGCGCATGCAGCCCCTCCGGCAGCAACAGCGCCACCATGTCCTGACAGAATGCCGTTGCCGCCGTCTGGTCATCGACCAGGAAATAGTCATCGGCATGCAGCTTGCTGCTGCTTCCTTCTTTTGGCGGCTGGCCGTGATGGCCGCAGACCACGCGTATCCACTCGCCCCACAGCTTGTCTCTGGGGGCTGGCAGCAGGTTTTCGGGCAAGGTGCGCGACAGACAGTCCAGCCAGAGCAGAAAGCCCAGGGTATCGTGGCGCTGGGTATACGGTCGTGCCTTTTCGCATGACACCAGCCCGGGAGAATCATGCGGACAAAGTCGCTGGAAACTGCGGGAGAACTTGCCGATATCGTGCAGGGCGGCAAAGAAGACCAGATGCTCCGCCAGTGCCCGGGGTTGCCAGTTCCAGCGCGCGGCGAGCACTGCCAGCCATTCGGTCTGCTGTTCCAGCAGACAGTGCATGACCGCTGCCACATCCAGCGAGTGCAGGGGCAACAGGTGCCAGGCGGCACTGTCGGCCGTGGCCGGGGAGGCCTTGCCCCAATAGCGCCAGTAGGATGCGGTAGTCTTCAAGACGATCCTGTTCGTACGGCATGGAAGTGAGCGAACAGACTATTCCGTTTGATTAATTTTTTCAAATCATCGACATGGCCATCATGATGCTGGCGATGTGACGTGGTCGAATGGCATGACCTTGTGTAGGGTATTGGTGCCTGTGAACGCTGGCGGTGGGGCCTGAAATACCGGTCATGCTGCGAGACGGAAAGCGCTGCTGCAAGCGTGCTGAAAATCGGTAGATTTTTGAGGTGTTAAATTGTCGTTTTTAATCAGTTGGTTATTTTTAGAGTGTTCCCCGCGGACGCGGGGATGAACCGACGGCG